>JAZRKY010000113.1:0-5435 GCA_045646585.1 Faecousia sp.
ACATCAAATATGGCAGCCACATATGCTTTTAACGCAAAGTGGTAAAAGACCCAGGGAATAAATGTGAGCGTTACAAGTAGCTTAAATTTCACAGGGTCTTTTACATCCATAAAAAGGATATATACGGCGCAGATGGCAGCCGGCATAATCCCTAAAAAGCCCTGTGTGTTTAATAATGCCGTCATTGCAACGGATACTGCAATAAGAATAAATTTCCACAGGTTGTTGAGCTTATCTTTATAGCAAAGATAATTTCTGTAGCAGGAGAGAATGTTGCTGACAGCGCCGGTTACACCGCCAAGTAGCAGGATGCTCACAGCCTGCATAAGCAGCTGAATTGTTTGGATTATGAGAATTTTGGCTTTTTTCTTCACAAACCCGGAGCCGACCTGAAGCAGGGCTGCCAAAAAATCTATGGCGTTGGCAATTAAAACCGTCATAAAAACACCTTCTTATTATGTTGGCGAAAATCCGTATTTACTATACTACAGAAATGCCGGTTTTTCAATTATCCAACGGATATTTTACCCGGCAATCGGGCGGCGCTTCATTGACAGAAGCGTAGGATAGGGGTATAATGGGAAAAAGGTGAGGTGCTGAAAGTGGACATCCTTTTGGAGATTTTTCTGGAAATTTACGGCGAGCTGATGATGCTGGTTATCCCGGAAGGGAAGAGACAGAAAAAGTGGCTGGTTACCCTGCTGGCTGTTGCCAATTTTATAGGTGTGTTGGCGCTCTTTCTATGGGGCGTGGTGCTTTTGACAGAAAACGGTGATGCGCTTGGCTGGATTCCTGTTTTCTTTTCTGTGGTATTCTCTTTGGTGCAGATTGGTTTTGGGGTTTATCGGTTTATTCGGGATTGCCGGACAAAAAAGACGTAATCCCACTTTGCACTTTTTCAAAATGCTTCATTAAAAGACTGAAAAGCAGACCGCTTCGGCGGTCTGCTTTTTTAGCATCCATTCAGGATTTGGTGCTCTCTAATTCTTTCAAATGTTGTTTGAGAATAAGATTAATATACTGGGACAGGGAACGGTCATCTTTTTCTGCTTCGTATTTTAACTTTTCTAAAATATCGCTGTCAATGGTTATGCTGATCTTTTCTTTCAGGGGTTTCATAAATATCACCTCTGAGCATATTATAAGAAATATTCCGAATAAATATTGACAAGTAGTATAAAGTAGGGTAAAATACTACCAACAAAGACCTTTCTTGGCGGATGTTTGTTTTCGATATAAGGTCGAGAAATGGAGGAATAGAAATGCAGAGACCCTTAACCAGCCGTATTTTATCATTGATTTTGATTTTGGCGATGATGGTACCTATTGCGGCGTGTGTGCCGGCCGATCCGAATAATGGCAACAAAGAACCGAGCACACCTCCGGCAGAGCCGTCGGCGCATGTCTGCGTATTCGGCGAATGGGAATGTGTAAAAGAGGCTACTGCAAGCACAGAAGGTTTGGCGGAAAGAAAATGTGCATGCGGAGAGACGGAACAGAAGGTCATACCTGTTGATAGCAAGGAATATACGATTACTTATGTAGATGCACCACAGCATGGAAATCCTGTAAAATATACGGTGAATGATTACATTCATCTTCAGGCGGCTACGTGGAATGGCTTGGCATTTGCTTATTGGAGCGATAAGGACGGGAATGTGGTAAAAGAGATTCCTTATGGCACGGAGGGGAATATCACCCTTTACGCCAACTGGAGACTTACGGAAAATATGACAATTTCCTACTCTAACAGCGATCCCAGCCTTTCCGTGAGTGACGGAAACAGATATTACTTTATTTATAAGATTGGAAAGATGACAGATGTTGTTCTGGATCAGCTTTCTTCCTACAAATATAAAGGCGGCACAAGTCATACTTGGACGATTTCTGAAACAGTGAGTTTTACACAGGCCAATGCGGAAAATATTGCCACTGCAATTTCTAATTCTGTAACAAAAAGCGAGTCGTGGAGTACAGTGGCTTCTGCTGCATTGAGCCATTCCAAAACCAATACATCAGAAATTGGAAGCACACTGAGCGCAGAAATCGGAGTTGAGGGATTTGGAAAAATGGGCGGTTCGATGAGTGCCAGTATGGGTGTGAATATAAACAATTCCAGCTCCTTTACTACAACTAATACTGCAAGCGGATCTACTGGTTCTACTTCAAGTGCTTCCAAGACCGTGGCGTCTACGATCTCCTTTGAAACAGATACCACAACACAGATCATCAGATCAGAAACACTTGATCCTTCTGTTACACCTGCAGGCGCTTATAAATATGTTCAAGCGGCAGATATTTTGGTGTTTGCAATTGTAACATATGATGTGGATAAGGAAGACTATTATATCGACATTCTTAGCGTTGTTCAGGAGACTTATGACACGATGCTCTATGAACCGCTTCCCGAAGAAATCAACAATCTGAGAATCGTTGAAAGTGAACCCTTTGCATTCAATATGGATATTGATTCGCTGGCGAATGAAGTTATTGCTAACGCTTATTACATTAATTTTGATGCAAATGGTGGCGAGGGAAGAATGCCTGTTCAAATGGTGCTTCCGAATCAAAGTGCCCAGCTTTCCACCAATAAGTTCACAAAGGCGGGGTCTATATTTGTAGGCTGGCGTGTAAAAGATGGCGACAAGACCGTGGTGTATATGGATGGACAGAGTGTAGACAATCTGGGTTCTCCTAAGGAAACGGTTACCCTTGAGGCAATTTGGAGCAGCACAGAGCCTGGTTACTCTGCGTGGAGTGAGTGGAGCGACTGGACACCGAATCGGCGGGAGACAAGCGATCTTGTCAAAGAAGAAACCGCTGTGTTGTGGTCATACTATTATTTCAAGTGTCCTTCCTGTGGAAGACACACGCCTTATTATGGTTATACCTGCAATACTTGGCCCGATGGCTGTGGCAATACCAAAATTCCAGACAGCTCGTGGAGATGGGTGTTCAGTGAAGTGTCGTACGATCAGGCTGGGTTAAAGCAATGGTACAGTACACAGAAAAGTTATACTACAATAATCAATGGTCAAGTAGTATTCAAAGCATCAAATGGACAAATGACAGTATACCGCTATGCTACCAGAACAGTTGAGGAATAATAGAATTAAGCAGACCGCTTCGGCGGTCTGCTTTTTTACTTGACAAATCTGCTCTAATGTGTTAGAGTGGAGTTGTACTCTAATGGATTAGAGAGGAGAGAGTTTTATGGAAACACCAAAGGTATTTGAAAGTGAGTATCGGTTTTGCCTGATATTGTGGGAAAATGCGCCCATTAAAAGCAGCGACCTTGTAAAGCTGTGCCAGGAAAGGCTGGGCTGGAAGCCCACTACCACTTATACGGTGATTAAGCGGCTGTCAGAACGGGGCGTGCTGAAAAACGAAAATACCGTTGTTACTGCGCTGGTTACCAAGGACCAGGTGCAGGCGGCGGAAATTGATGAGATGGTGGAGCGCACCTTTGGCGGGTCGCTGCCTGCCTTTGTAGCGGCCTTTACCAAAAACCGGAAGCTTTCCGAGAAGGAGATTGATGCCATCCAACAGATGATAGATGACTATCGGAAGGAGGAAAAATGATGTCTGAAATCTTTTTGGAGATCGTAAATCGGAGTATTGCGGCATCCTGGATAATTCTTGGGGTATTGGTGTTGCGGTTTGCGCTGAAAAAAGCCCCCAAGCGGATTACGGTGCTATTGTGGGCGGTGGTTGCGGTGCGGCTGCTTTGCCCCTTCAGCATTGAAAGTGTGCTGAGCCTGATTCCCAGCGCGGAAACCGTAAGCCCTGATATTATGTATCAGGATACGCCCTATATTACTTCAGGGATTCCTGTTATCAATGCCGCCGTAAATCCGTATCTTGGGGAGCATTTTGCGCCTACGGCCTATTACAGCGCCAATCCCTTGCAGATACTCATACCGTCTGTTGCTTGGGGCTGGCTGCTGGGTGTGATTGGGATGCTGGGCTATGCGCTATTTAGCTGGTTACTGCTGAAACGGAAACTGAAAACAGCGGTTTTGCTCCGGGATAACATTTATCAAAGCGAAAATGCGCCCTCTCCCTTTGTGCTTGGGATGATAAGACCGAGGATTTACCTGCCTTTTGCTATGGGCGAGCAGGAAATGCACCATGTGATTGCCCACGAAAAGGCGCATATTGCAAGGCGGGATCACTGGTGGAAGCCTTTGGGCTTTTTCCTGCTGTCGGTTTGTTGGTTTAACCCGCTGTTTTGGGTTGCCTATATTCTGCTTTGCCGGGATATTGAGCTTGCCTGCGATGAAAAGGTGGTAAAAGCGCTCACCGGCGAAGAAAGGGCAACATATTCGGAAGCCTTGCTCTCCTGCGGTATCGGTCGGCGCAGAATTGCCGCTTGCCCCCTTGCTTTTGGCGAGGTGGGAGTGAAAGAACGGGTAAAATCGGTGCTGCATTACAAAAAGCCGGCTTTTTGGCTGATAATTGCGGCGGTGGTTCTTGGTATCGTGTTTGCCTGCTGCTTTTTGACTGACCCACCGACCCAAAACCGGGGGATTACGGATCCCTATAAGATGACGGTCTGGCAAGTAAAGCTTATGGAAAAATATCCAGAGTATTTCGGCTTGGATGCTTCCAATGGTTTGGATGTTTATGTGTATAAAATGTCTGCAGGAGAACCTTCTTTTATTCTTACCACACCTACGATTGCGGAACGGGACGCAGCAGACCTGATGACACTTCCGGGCGTGGGCTTGCAGGAAATGCAGAATATACTGGCAACATACGATGTAGATGATGAAAAGATTAATATTGTTCTTTGGCAGAATCCGTTCTCCAGCTATATTGGAGATCTTTGGGTTATGCAAGAGGGAGAAACTTGGGTGGATTTGGAGACAAGACGAGCGAAATATGTCCAGGATCTTCGATATCATTTACTGCAAGAGCCTTATGAAATACACCCAAGCAGTATCTATGATCATATTCGTATAGACATTGATGCCGATGGCAAGGAAGAGGAGTGCTACCTGACATATGGGTGGACATCGGGACTTCCGTCTTTTGCCTTTTTTATGCGAGAGGCAGACGAGACGAAATGGGAATACGGTGGGTTAGTGGTAACGAAATATGCCTATCGTGAAATGAATTTTGCCCAAGATGCACAGGGAAATGTATATATTAACGCATTGTGGCAAGGGGATTCCTATAGAGATATTCCACCGGAAATGCAAAGGATTGATATCGTGTTCGCCACTACCGCTGAGGGGAAAAAAGTGGATTTCCTCCACAACGGCGAAAGCATCCTCTATGGGGAATAAAACAAAACCCATCCAAACGATTGGATGGGTTTTGCTTTTTTATGGAAAAGGTATTGCAACCGCGGGGAAAAAATGTTAAAATGTATGTTGCAGTTCTATGTGAACAATACCGCGCGTCGGTAAAACAATAAAGGAGGAGTATTA
>JAZRKY010000114.1:0-3894 GCA_045646585.1 Faecousia sp.
ACCACCGCCCAGCACGTGCTAAACGACCACGACGGCAGAATTGACGCCATTGTAGACGGCGGTCCTTGCCGGGTGGGCGTGGAAAGCACCATTTTGGACCTAACCGAGGACACCCCCCGGCTGCTGCGCCCCGGCGGCATCACCCCTTGGGATATGTACCCCATTGTGGGGGAAATCTTAATGGACAAGGCCATTACCTCCTCTGTAGAAAAGGACGAAATCGTAAAAGCCCCCGGTATGAAATACCGCCACTACGCCCCCGACTGTCAGGTAGTCATTGTAGATGGGGATTTGATTGCCGCAAAAGCATATATTAAAGAACATTTCCATCTCGGCAACCGCGTCCTCTGCTTCCGGGAAGAATTGGAAGCTTTTGCAGAATTTTCCCCCCTTGCCTACGGCGCAGAAAAAGACCCGGACTCTTTGATGGCAGGTCTTTTTGCGGCGTTGCGGGAATTGGACGATGCCGCCATCGGCACTGTCTTTGCCCGTTGTCCCAAGGGAAGCGGCAAGGCTTTAGCCGTGCAAAACCGCCTGGGAAAGGCTGCGGGCTTTCAGCATATCAATCCCCGCAAGAAAAACTTTGTTATCGGCATTACCGGCGGCACAGGCTGCGGAAAATCCACCCTTTTAGAGATAATTGAGAGCTTGGGTGGCACGGTTATTGACTGCGACCGGGTCTATCACCACCTTTTGGAAACAGACCAAATGCTCCTTGCCGCCATCCAAAACCGTTTTCCCGGCACAGTAACAAATGGCGTTTTAGACCGCAAAAAATTGGGCAATATCGTCTTTGCCGACACAAAAGCCCTTACCGATTTGAATGCCATCACCCACGCCGCCGTAAAAAAAGAGGTGCTGCGGTTGTTGCCCCTTTGGAACACCTTAGTTGCCATTGACGCCATCGGGCTTTTTGAGGGCGATTTAGCCGGGCTTTGCGACATAACCGTTGCCGTAAACGCCCCGGAAAAGGAAAGAGTTTCACGGCTTACCGCCCGGGATGGTATTACCGAGGAATACGCCCTTTCCCGCATCCGCGCCCAACGCACGGACGAAGAATTTGCCTATCTTTGCGACTTTGTGCTCCAAAACGACGGCACAGAGGATGCCTTCCGTGAAAAATGCCTTGCATTTTTATGGGGGCAGGATATAATAAAACCATAATACAACCAACAAAGGAGCGTTCGTTATGACTACTGAAGAACTGCGTACTTCCCTGCTGTCTGCGCCCAAAAACGGCTATACCACCCTGACTGCCGACCAAAAAGCAGAGATGGAAAGCTATTGCAAGCGCTACGCCGCTTTTATGGATGCCTGCAAAACCGAGCGTGAAGCTACCGCCTGGACTATCGCTACCGCCGAAAAGTACGGCTTTAAGCCCCTCGCTCCCGGTATGGCTCTCCAGCCCGGTGATAAGGTTTACAAAAACAACCGGGATAAGAGCATCATCTTAGCCGTTATCGGCTCTGCTTCTCTTAACGAGGGCGCAAATATCTGCGCCGCCCACGTGGACTCCCCCCGGATGGACTTAAAGCCCAATCCCCTCTATGAGGATTCTGAAATCGCCTACTTTAAGACCCATTACTACGGCGGCATCAAAAAATACCAGTGGACAGCCGTTCCCCTGGCGCTCCACGGCGTTGTCTACCGCAAGGACGGCACAGTAGTTACCATCACTGTGGGTGAAGCGGACACAGACCCCATCCTCTGCGTTTCCGATTTGCTGATTCACCTGTCTGCCGATCAGATGAAAAAGACCTTGGCTGAGGGCATTGTTGGCGAGCAGCTCAATGTGATCCTCGGCACAGAGCCGATTGAAGGCGAAGGCAGCGATTTGGTAAAGCTGAACATTATGAAGCTGCTGAACGAAAAGTACGGTCTTGTGGAGGACGATTTCCACTCTGCGGAGCTTACTATCGTGCCTGCCGGCCGTTGCCGCGAGGTCGGTCTTGACCGGAGCCTCTTGGGCGCTTACGGACACGACGACCGCGTCTGCGCCTTTGCAGAAATTGAGCCTCTGCTGGAGATGGGCATTCCCACCCACACTGCCGTTTGCGTGCTGGCTGACAAGGAAGAAATCGGCTCCGTAGGCATTTCCGGTATGCAGAGCAGAGTTTTTGACACCTTTATGCAGGATTTATGCGACAGCACCGGTGCAAACCTTAACCGCTGCTATGAAAACTCCTTCTGCCTGTCCGCTGACGTTTCCAACGCCTTTGACCCCAACTTTGCCGAAACCTGCGACAGACGGAATAACTCTATGCTCAACCACGGTGTAGCCATCTGCAAGTACACCGGCTCCCGGGGCAAGGGCGGCGCATCCGACGCCTCTGCCGAGGCTATGGGGCATATCCGCACTACGCTTGATAATGCCGGCGTTCTGTGGCAAATCGCGACATTGGGCAAGGTTGACCAGGGCGGGGGCGGCACAGTGGCCGCCTATATGGCAAACCGCAACATTGTTACCGTTGACGCAGGCGTTCCTGTTCTTTCTATGCACGCCCCCATGGAGCTGGTCTCCAAGCTGGACTGCTATATGACAATGCTGGCCTGCAAGGCAATCTACTTGGCATAAAACATTTCTAAACAAAAAGCTGGAAGACTACTTCGTCTTCCAGCTTTTTTATTACTTTACTGCTACATATGTCTTTATCTCCGTAACGGTCAGCTCATAGATTTCTTCCTCTGCAAGGTAACGGATATGCACTACCGTTTTTTCCAGCAATTCGCCGCTTTCACGATCACGAACTGTAATTTCAAGATCTGTAGGTTCTTCAAACCAACCTACTATAAAATATCCGCCTGTTCCTTCGTACCCATAAGCCGGAGCAGTATATCCAATCATAAGATGTTCATCACGCATACCCACAACCTTGCCGTTGTAGGAAAAATCTACGAGATAATTAAAATAGGGCTCTCTCTCTCCTTCCCACTGGGAAGACTTGAAGTCAAACTTAAACAACGGCATATCCACATCGAACCCATAGATAGGTCCCCCGGTTGGGCCGGAAGAAAACCAATTCCGGCAATATTCATTTTCCTTCAATTCCACATTTTCGCCGTTTTCCGCATATGCAGAAATGACAAACAGGGACGTATGCACACCCGGTTCTTCTGTATGCCGAAGCAGGAATCCAATGCCTAAAACACAGACCAACAGTGCCGCAGCCGCAGCAATGACACGAAGAAGCCTCTGCGGTTTTTTCTCCGCTTTCCCTGTTTCACTCCGCTGCAAAAGTTCATCGTCAATTTCATTCATATACTTAAAAAGTTCGTTCTCATTCACTTATAAATCCCTCCTTTTGAAGATGTAACCGTAGCTTTTTCCGCACCCGGCTTAAAATAACGGTTACATTATTTTCCGTTAAGCCGTAGCGTTTTCCGATTTCTGCTGTCGGTTCTGCAAAGAAATATCGCCGAACAAAAACATTTCCTTCCCGCTGCGGCAGTTCATTGACAAATTGGTTAATGCATCTTCCCAATTCTTTCCCCTCATAGGCAGAAGCCACATCCGTCCCACTTGCAACACACTCAGAAAGCTCATCCAAAATAAGAAGCATTTCTCCGCCGCCCCGCTTTTGGGCTGTATGATAAGTAAATCTGTCAAAGGCAAGATTTCGCGCAATCTTTGCCAAGAACATTTTAAGGCACGCGGGTCTTTGGGGAGGGATTGTATTCCAGGCTTTATACCAAGTGTCATTGACACATTCTTCGGAATCTTCTCTGCTTTGCAGGATATGATTGGCTATAGAAAAGCAATACGCGCCGTATTTATTGTTTGTTTCCACAATCGCAGTTGCATTTCTTTCCCAATATAGCGCAATGATACGATCGTCCTCCAATGCAATCCCCCCTCTTTCTGTTAATGTAAGGATCCTTCACCCTATAAGACGG
>JAZRKY010000115.1:0-5474 GCA_045646585.1 Faecousia sp.
CATACTCATATGAGTGCCTCCCTGTTTTGATTGTTTGTGCAGTTGGCGGACCGCACCTATAATCTTAGCAGGGATTTTTACTCACCGCCATAGGCTTCATTGAACCACGCGTCTAACGCGTGGTTTTCTATATACAATAAAAACCCGGTCAGATTTCTGACCGGGTTTTATGTTCCATATTACAGGTAAGCCTTGATTGCCTCGGATGCCAGTTCTGCATCGTCGGAAACCGTAATGGTAATTTCCATATAGTTGGCCTCGGCAAACCGGGCGCACCAGAGGATGAACTCCTCGCCGGCTGCGCGGTCAGCGCCGATGGTCTTATACAGGTTGTCGATGTACACATTGGTAATATCGTAATTGCCTGCGTGCAGACCGCTGAGCAGACCCTTGAGCATATCGGGATTGCTGATACCGTACTCCTTGGAGTCGACCAGACGGACTTTGTGAGGCAGGTCGTAGGTCAGCTTCTGACCGTACTCAATGCAAACCACATCGCCGTGAGCGTTGGCAACAGCGTCTTTAATGGAATCGATCATTTTCTTGGTCTTGCCGGAACCCTTCAGGCCCATAATAACATGAATCATCGGAAAAATCCTCCTTTGCTTGCAGCATTTCTTGCTGTATATAGATTTTAACAGTTTTTCCTCCTTATTGCAAGGGGAAAGCCGCAAATTTACAAAATATTTTTATGCTTCGTAGCCGGGTTTGCCCAAAAGGCGGAACATATTGCGCTTATAGAACTCCACACCGGGCTGGTCGAAAGGATTTACGCCCAAAATATAAGCGGAAATGCCACAGCTCAGCTCAAAGAAATAGAACATTTCGCCCAGCTTTTGTGCATTCAGCTGACCCATATCCACAGTGATAACCGGCACATTGCCATCCACGTGGGCTGCCAGTGTACCCAAAAATGCCTTCTCGTCTACGAAGTCTAAGGTACGACCTGCCAGGTAGTTCAGACCGTCCAAATTCTTGCTGTCGCCACCGACGGTAAATTTCTGCTCAGGGGCATCAAAGCGAACCATTGTTTCAAAGATGTTCCGCTCGCCCTGCTGAATCATCTGACCCAAGGAGTGCAGGTCAGCGGTAAACTCAGCGGTAACAGGGAAAATACCCTTGCCGTCCTTACCCTCGCTCTCGCCGAACAGCTGCTGCCACCAGCCGCCCATCATCTTAAAGCCGGGCTCAAAGGACTCCAAAATTTCAATAGCCTTACCGTTGCGGTACAAGAGATTTCTTGCGGCGGTATAGAGCCACACAGGGTTTTCAAAGGAGCGCAGGTCGTAATCCTTTTTTGCCTGCACGGCGCCGGACATCACTTCCAGAGGGTCAATGCCTGCAACTGCCATAGGCAGCAGACCCACAGCCGTCAGCACAGAGTAGCGACCGCCTACATTGGGAGGAATCACAAAGGTCTCCCAGCCCTCTTCCATGGCCATCTGCCGCAGAGCGCCCTTGCAGGGGTCGGTAATGGCGTAAGTGCGGGCGTTGGCTTCGTCAATGCCGTATTTGGCAATCAGCATCTCCCGCAAAGCGCGGGTTGCGATGGCAGGCTCGGTGGTGGTGCCGGACTTGGAGATGATGGCGACGGAGAAATCCTTGCCGTCTAAAAGTCTAACCAGCTCATTCCACGCTCTGGTGGACAGGCCGTTACCGGCAAAGAAAATCTGGGGATCGCCCTTGCCCTTGCCAATATTGTGGTTAGCGCCCTGCAGCAGCTCGATGGCAGCCCGGGGACCTAAGTAGCTGCCGCCGATGCCGATGACGATAAACACATCGGAATTTGCCCGAATTTTCTTGGCGGCGGCGCGGATTCTTGCAATCTCGTCCGTTTCTTCCATACTGGGCAGGTCCAGCCAGCCGATGAAATCGTTGCCTTTGCCTGTTCCCTCGGCGAGGGTCTTATGGGCGGCAAAAACCTCCTGCTCCAAAGCCAGCAAATCGGGCAGAGAAAGCTGACCCCAGATATTAGATATATCTACTTTAATCATAATAAGTAACCTCCTTTTAGTTTTCTAAAAATATCTTATCACATATAAATTGCAAACACAAGGGACAAGTTTTTATATTTGGGTAGCTTTTTTCGTTTTTTTATTGTATGATGAATTTACTTTTAGGAGGTAGCAATTATGCGTTACGGTTTTGGTATAGATTTGGGCGGTACAACCGTCAAATTAGCTTTTTTTGAGGAAAACGGTACTTGTCTTAATAAGTGGGAAATCCCCACTGTAAAGGATGATGGCGGCGCGCAAATTCTGCCGGATATTGCCGCTGCCGTAAAGACATACCTTGTGGAAAATAACATCCCCCGGGAAGACATGCTGGGCATCGGCATCGGCGTACCCGGCCCCGTTGATGCAAACGGTATTGTACCTGTTGGTGTAAACTTAGGTTGGGGCAAAAAGGATGTTCCCAAGGAATTGGGCGACCTTACCGGCTTACCCGTTGCCTGCGGCAACGATGCCACCTTAGCCGCCTTGGGCGAAGGCTGGATGGGCGCAGGAAATAAAAATATGATTTTTGTAACCTTAGGCACAGGCGTGGGCGGCGGTATTGTTACCGGCGGCAGGATTATTGCCGGTGTTCACGGTGCAGGTGGTGAAATCGGCCATATCCCCCTCTGCCCCGAGGATGCCGTTCCTTGCACCTGCGGAAAGTTCGGTTGCGCCGAGCAGTACTTATCTGCCACCGGCATTGTCCGGCTTGCCCGGGAAGCCCTTGCCCTTCCCCACGAAGAATCTATCTTGGATAACGCAGAGCTGTCGGCAAAAGCGATTTTCGATGCAGGTCGGGAAAAGGATACCCTTGCCCTTTCTGTGCTTGACCGCTATTTTGACCTGATGGGTCGGTTTTTGGGTACCCTTTGCTGCGTAGTCGACCCGGATGTGATTGTTTTGGGCGGCGGTGTCAGCCGCGCAGGACAAATGCTGCTGGACGGTGCTTTAGAGCCTATGAAAAAATACGCCTTCTCCCCCTGCCGTACCACCCGTTTGGCCCTTGCCACATTAGGTAACGATGCCGGTATCTACGGCGCATTTAAGTTAGCGCTGCAGAATTTTGAATAACAAAGAGCCTCTCCGATGCTATTGGAGAGGCTCTTATGTTATATTTTTTCATTTTTTTTAAAATTTTAACAAAAATCTATGTACATTTTCGACTTTTTATGATATAAGTAAAAAGATAGCGATTTTCGTTGACAGAAAACGCATATTTACGGATACAAGGAAGGTAAGTACGTGGAAAATTATACAAAATACGCGCTGAAATCCGCCCACGAGCTGACTGCTCTGCTGGAAGGCAAGGACAATCTGTTTATTATCAGCTGCAACAAATGCTATAAAGCCTTCGAAACCGCAACTGGGCCGGAATTGGCAGAATTTGTGAAGCTGGCTGAGGGAATGGGCAAAAAGGTTATCGGTACGATCCAGGCAGATTTCCTCTGCAACCCCCAAAAAGCCCAAAAGGGTCTGCCCGGTATGATTCCCCACAATGCAGAAAATGTGATTGTAATTTCCTGCGGCTTGGGTGTGCAGACAGTGGCGGAAATTGCCGATATCCCCGTTTACGCCGCCACCAATTCCATTTCCTATAAAGGTCATCACGGTATGGCGCTGACCAAAAAGGCCTGCGACGCCTGCGCCCAGTGCTATTTGACTATGACCAGCGGTATTTGCCCGGTGGTAGACTGCTCCAAAAGTCTCCTAAACGGTCAGTGCGGCGGCGCAAAGAATGGCAAGTGCGAGGTCAGTCCCGATAAGGACTGCGCCTGGGAGAAAATCCAGCAGCGGCTGTCTGCCCAAGGGCGTATTGCCGAGCTGACTGCCCAAAATGTGCAGCTGCGGGACTATAGTAAGGTCAATTTCAAGGTCATTAACGAATATGTGAAAAACATCCGCGCCCAGCGGTTTGAAGGCTGGTACGGCGGTATTCACCCTGTAGAGGGCAAGGAGCCTACCGAGCATAAGCCCCTGGTGCGCTTCCCTGCCCCAAAAGTGGCAGTATTCCCTCTGAGTATGCACTTAGGTGCGCCGGCAACGCCCATTGTTTCTGTGGGTGATATTGTAGCGGTAGGTCAGAAAATCGGCGAGGCCGCAGGCTTCATTTCCGCCCCAATACACAGCAGCATCAGCGGCAGGGTCATCGCCATTGAGGAGCGTCCTCACGCCACACGGGGAAGCTGTCTTAGCATCGTGGTAGAAAACGATGGCAAAGATACCCTCTATGATTCCGTAAAGCCCAACAAGGCTTTGGAGGAGCTGACACCTGCTGAGATTATTGAAATCGTTAAGAACGCAGGCATTGTAGGTATGGGTGGCGCAGGCTTCCCCACCTATGTAAAATTAAATCCCGGCAAGCCCATTGACGCGGTACTCGTCAACGCCTGCGAGTGCGAGCCTATGATTACCGCTGACCATCGGGTGCTTTTGGAATTTGCCGATGATATTATCTTGGGTCTGCTGGCAGAAATGAAGACTGTAAACGCCCCCAAGGGCATTATTGTCATTGAAGAAAACAAGCCCGATGCCATCGCCCTTTTGCGGGAAAAGACCGCAGGCATTGAAAGCATCGAGGTTTTGGAGGTTGCTACCCAGTATCCCCAGGGCGGTGAAAAAATGCTCATTAAGCGGGCGCTCGGTCGCAGTGTACCCAGCGGCGGTTTGCCTGCCGATGTGGGTGCTTGCGTAAGTAATGTTTCCACCGTTAAGGCCATCGCCGATGCCATAAAAACAGGTATGCCCCTCATTGAGCGGGTTACCACCGTTACCGGCAAGTTTATTCCCTCGCCGATAAACTTTATTGTACGGATTGGTACGCCCGTTTCCGAGCTGGTAAACGCTTGCGGCGGTATTGTGGGAGAAAATGTCCTTGTTAAGGCAGGCGGTCCTATGATGGGCTTCCCCCAGACCACCTTGGATACTCCCATTGTGAAGGGCTCTAACGGCATAATCGCCATCTGTGATGACGAAACCGAGCCCCAGGAGTGTATCAAGTGCGGTCGCTGCGTGGATGTATGTCCTATGGAGCTGAAGCCCTTGCACTATTTTAAGCTGGTAGGCGCGCAGGACTTCCAAGGCTGCAAGGATATGAAGATTATGGACTGTATGGAGTGCCGCTGCTGCGAATATATCTGCTCCTCCAAGCTGCCTCTGGTTACAATGATCAAGATGGGCAAAAACGGGGTAAGGGGGTTAAAGTAATATGCTGATTACAGAGCTGAAAAACAAAGATAGTATCAAAAATGCTTTGCTTGGCAAGGTCTTTATCCTGGTTTGCCACGGCTGCAAGGAAATCCGTTTCCCCGAAAAGGAAGCTGACGCCTTGATTGCAGAACTGACTGCCGAGGGCATTGTGGTTGGCACATTGGTAACCGATTACATCTGTAATGCAGAAAATCTCAAGCTGCGGCTGCAAAAGCAACCTGCTATTGAAAATGCGGATACTATTTTGGTGCTGTCCTGCGGTGTTGGTGT
>JAZRKY010000116.1:0-3530 GCA_045646585.1 Faecousia sp.
CCAACCTTCCGGTTGGGAGATTTTTATTTTTACAAAAAATTTTTATTTTTCTTGTTGGCAAGAGGGGAGTAGGTCTGTTATAATAGATAAAGAATGTTAGGATGGTGAAAAAATGAAGGTACTTTGGGAGAAAATTAAGGAGGCGCTTATTTCTGCGCTGCCAATTACGGCGATTGTGTACATATTAGCATTGACACCCCTTTTTGAATTTTCAACTGTGGAATTGATAACGTTTACAATCGGTGCGGTGCTTTTGATTTTAGGAATTGGACTGTTCAATTTGGGTGCAGATATTGCTATGACGCCAATCGGTACCCACGTTGGTTCTGGTTTGGCGAAGCAAAGAAAGCTGGGACTGTTGTTGGTTGTTTGCTTCATTCTCGGTATGTTAATTACCGTTGCGGAGCCGGATTTGCAGGTTCTCGCCAAGCAGGTTAGCGCTGTAATGAACGGAACATTACTGATTTATGCGGTCGGTTTGGGTGTTGGCGCGTTTCTTGTTATCGCAATTCTAAAGATTGTTTTCAAAAAATCGCTGTCTAATATCTTGATGCTGTTTTATATGCTCCTTTTTGCGTTAGCGCTTATAATGGCTGTTAACGGCAAGCTGGATATGCTGCCTATGGGCTTTGACTCCGGCGGTGTAACCACAGGACCTATTACTGTGCCTTTCATTATGGCGTTGGGTGTTGGTATTTCCGGTGTTTTAGGCGATAGGAGAAGTAAGGAAAACAGCTTCGGTCTGGTTGCTCTTTGCAGTGTCGGTCCTATTTTGGCTGTCCTGGTTCTGGGTATTTTCTCCAGCGGCGACCTTAGCTACCAAGTGCCGGATTATGCCGTAAGTAGCGATATTATCGGCGCGTTTTCTCATACACTTTTGCACACAGCAAAGGAAGTGGCCATCGCATTAGGACTGATTGTGGCATTTTTCCTCATTTGTCAGCTTGCGTTTCTCCACCTGTCAAAACGGAGACTATTGAAGATTGCCCTTGGTGTTGTTTTCACCTACATCGGTCTTGTAATTTTCCTGACGGGTGTTAATGTTGGCTTTATGCCTATTGGCTACAAGCTGGGTTATTCCTTAGCCGAGGGCAATAAGCTGATTCTTACAGGTCTCGGTCTTCTTATGGGCGTGCTTGTTGTCCTTGCCGAGCCTGCAATCCACGTTCTTAATCAGCAGGTTGAGGATGTAACAGGTGGTCTTGTAACTCGAAAGGCTATGATTACCGGGCTTTGCATTGGTGTTGGCGCTTCTATCACCTTGTCTGTTATTCGTGTTATTTTCGATTTTTCGCTGGTTTATTACATTATTCCCGGCTATTTCATTTCCTTGGCATTGAGCCTATTTGTGCCGCCCGTATATACAGCCATCGCCTTTGACTCCGGCGGTGTTGCCAGCGGTCCTATGACTTCCGGCTTCATTCTGCCCTTTATTACCGGCGTTTGCGTATGCCTGCAAGGTGAGGCTGCGGTTCTAAGAGATGCATTCGGCGTGGTGGCTTTGGTCGCTATGACCCCGCTGATTACCATTCAGCTTTTGGGATTCCGTTCCATTATGGACAGAAAGGTCAAAGAACGCCGGGCTATGAAGAAAATTTTGGATGCTGACGATCAGCAAATCATTAGTTTTATGTAAGGAGGAGCAGTATGTCTAACACATTTAACGGTTCCGATATTCAGAAGCTGAAGCTCCTTTTTACGGTCGTGGATCGCAGTAAAGGTGAGTTTTATATGGATGTAATCAGCCAATATGAGGTGAATTGCCAGCTTGTTTTGCCCGGTACAGGCACTGCTGCCTCTGACCTGATTGATATGCTGGGACTCAATAAGCACAAGGCGGTTATTCTCAGTGTAGTTCGGGAGGATAAGGTGGAGACCGTTCTAAACGGTCTGGAGGATCGCTTCCATACCATTAAAAACGGTAAGGGAATTGCCTTTGCTGTTCCGCTGAGCAGTGTAATCGGTGTAAATTTGTATCAATTTTTGAGTAATAACCGGGTAGGGAGGGAATAAGTATGAAAACAAATAACCACGAGGTTATCTTCGCCATTGTCAATACCGGCTTTGCCGAGGATGTTATGGAGGTCGCCCGGGAACAGGGCGTAAAAGGTGGCACAATCCTCAATGCCCGAGGTGTTGCCAGAGAGGATGCTGCCGCATTCTTCGGTATTACACTTCACGCTGAAAAGGAAATCCTTATGATGGTAGTGGAGAAGGACATTCGGGATAAGGTGCTTAACGCCATCTATAAGGAGATGGGAATGGCAAAGGCTGCCCAGGGTATTGCGTTCTCTTTGCCTGTTTCCGATGTTACAGGACTTGTCCAGCAAGAGCAAAAGAATAAGGCGTAAAATGCACATCCACCGGACAGACCGGTGGATGTTTTTTATATACTATATACTGCATTAGAAAGACATCTGTCCGCTGTTGACAAATAGTTCTTGCAATTTCCAATGTGGTGGACTATAATAGATGTTGAGATGGTGTAACGTTTGTTTTCCTGATGGTTTTCAATACTGCACTTTTATATTCAAGGAGGAAGCAATATGAAACGGTGGATGGTTTTGCTGCTTGTATTCGCGCTTATGGGTAGCTGGATTGTAATGAGTGGCTGTACCGCAGAGGATTTTGCAATGTGTGTATTCTGCGCTGCAGGAGAAACAGCTGATTTTATTTGTAGCTGCCCGACGGTCTGCTTGTTGACCTGCGTTGATTGCTCATGGTTACTCAATGCGGAATTTAGCGACAACCCTCTTACATGGTGTGGGGATTGTGGATACGCATTCATTCAGTCCTGCACCCAAAAGGGTGCGGAACAGGATGATTAAGATGGTCTATGCTGTAATAGCGCCGGAAAAGTATAACTAATTGTATATCGCATTGGAGGGAATAAGTATGAAACGCTGGACGGTTTTGCTTATTATATTCGCCTTGATGGGCGGCTGGATTGTAATGAGTGGCTGTACGGAAGAGCGTATCCTTACGGAAGAGGGCGCCCTTTGCTTGGCCTGCTTTGCAAGAGAAGCAACGGATTGTCTTTGTAGTTGGGAGAAAAGCTGTATTTCCGGCTGCCTGTTGACCTGCGCGGATTGCTCCTGGATAAACGATGCAGAATTTAGCGATAACCCTCTTACATGGTGTGGGGACTGCGGATGGGCATTTGTTCGTTCTTGCAGTGAAACAGCCAATGAACAGAATGATTATGACGGTCCTGACTGTAGTAACGCCGGATAAATATACTTGATTGCATTTCTCATTATGAATGGATGCCTGTTTTGCTTGGATTATATGTGCGATTGCGATAATCGCTTAGATGAAGAATAAGGGTGTGATTTTTTATGCTGCCCAGAATTGAGAAGTCGGATCGTAGCCATGTCGTTCTGTGAGCCAAGGAGTTGCAAAGCTGTATTGTCTTCCTAAGACCGCTTGGCCTCCGACTTATGCCTGTTTTGCTTGGATTATATGTGCGATTGCGATAATCGCTTAGATGAAGAATAAGGGTGTGATTTTTTATGCTGCCCAGAATTGAG
>JAZRKY010000117.1:0-10665 GCA_045646585.1 Faecousia sp.
TGTGATGAGTGGCTGTGCGGAAGGGGGCATCCTTACGGAAGATGGCGCCCTTTGCTTGGCCTGCTTTGCAAGAGAAGCAACTGATTGTCTTTGTAGTTGGGAGAAAAGCTGTATTTCCGGATGCCTGTTGACCTGCGCGGATTGCTCTTGGATTAACGATGCAGAATTTAGCGATAATCCTCTTACTTGGTGTGGAGATTGCGGATGGGCATTTGTTCGTTCTTGTAGTGAAACGGCTAATGAACAGAATGATTATGATGGTCCTGACTGTAGTAATGCCGGATAAATATACCTGAATAAGGGTGTGATTTTTATGCTGCCCAGAATTGAGATCGGTGTTTTCGGAATCCCTGCATTTGCGCTGATGATATGGCTCGGTTTAATCGCCTTTACGCTGCTGACTATCTACATACTGGAAAAGAAAGAGAATTTAAGAAAAGAGATTACCAACCGCATTTTAATTGTCTGTGTAATCGGTTTGGCAGCGCTTGCTGGCTTCGCCTTCCTGTTTAATTCTCTGTTCCATTCCATAGCCAGCGGTAGAATTAAGCTTGGCGGCATCACCTGGCTTGGCGGTGTGTTGGGCGCTTTTCCTGTGATGATTCTGTGCATACATTTCCTTTGCCCGAAAGTAAAAGGCAATGCGTTGTTTTACTTTAATCTTCTGATTCCCGCCATTTGCTTGGGACACTTTTTTGGCCGTATCGGATGCTTTTGCGGAGGCTGCTGTCACGGCGGCGTTACCGACAGCATTTTTGGTGTTGTGTTTCCCGAGGGTAGTCTTGCCACAACCACTTATCCTGCGCCCGACGGCAGAAGTCTGCCGGTGTTTCCCACACAGCTATTTGAAGCGGCATTTGAGCTTTTGCTCTTTGCGTTGATGCTGATTTTCTATAAGAAGCTGCGGGACGATTTCTTGGAAATCTATTGCTTCGGCTACGGAGTTTTCCGTTTCCTTATTGAATTTTTGCGAGGGGATAACAGGGGCGCAACCGGTCTTGCACTTTCACCCTCTCAGGTGATGAGCATTGTGCTGATTTTGATTGGTATTTTGCTTGTTTTATATCGAAAGGGCTTGTTGTTCAAAAAACTGTCTGCAAAAATGCAGGCGTACCGCGAGGAAACTGAAATTTACGGTGTGAATGTCCGTAGTGAGATAGACTTTGCCTTGAATCGAATGAGGGCATTAAATAAATACGGCGTAATTACCGACGAGGAATACGCCCTTGCGGAACAAAGACTGACTGAGCGCATAGATAAGAAGCCGTTATCTGCGGAAGCCGAGCTTGATACTACGGAATAAGATAGGAACATTATAAAATTGGAGGGTTTTACTGTGGTTAAATTATCAAAAATCGCTATGCTGTTTTCTATCGTTATTTTTGTTTTCTCCTTAGCTGCCTGCATCTTGCCTGACACGGAGCAAAATCCTACAGGCAACACTGAAATCGGTCCCCACGACCATATTTTCACCGAAATTATCATTAAGGAAGCTACCTGCACAGAGGACGGGCAGAAAGACCTTGTCTGTGATATTTGTGGCTATACCGAAGGTCATACCATTTGTGGCGGTCATCAGTTAACAAGGATTGACGACAAAGAGCCTAACTGTACCGAAACCGGCTGGGAGAATTACGATAAATGCGAGGTTTGCAAGCAGGATTTCTATACAGAGCTGGAGATTAACCCCAATTTGCACGATTTTGACGAGGCGGGCATTTGTACCCGTTGTAATAAGAATGCCTATGAGGGTATAAATTTCTGTCTGTCCGACGACAAAAAGTATTATATCGTTGTCGGCGTGGAAAACCCGCAAATTAATGAGATCCGGATTCCTTCTCATTACGAGGGACTGGAAGTTACGACCATTGGCGCATACGCTTTTCAGGAATGCTTTGCTGACAGGATTGTTCTGCCGGATACCATAACAGTTATTAAAAGTGGTGCCTTCAGCGGCTGCATCCACCTGACAGAGCTTGTTATCCCGGAAGGCGTAACAGAAATCGGCAATGAAACATTCCGCGGCTGCAGCAGCCTGAAAAGTATTACTATCGGCAAGGGTGTTAAGGAGCTGGGGCGGTTTGCGTTTGAAAAATGCAGTGCCTTGAAAGACTTTATTGTTGACGAAGAAAATCCCTACTTGAAGGCAGAAGGAGGCGCATTGTATTCCAACGACGGCACTGTCCTTTATGTCTATGGTCCGGGTAACACTGCTACCTCCTTTACTGTTCCCGAAGGCGTAAAGATAATCGCTGAGACCGCCTTTGCCTACAATGAAACGCTCACCTCCGTAACACTGCCGGAGGGTCTTACGCACATTGCGGATTACGCATTTAGTTGCTGCAAGAATCTATCCTCCATTAATTTGCCGGATACGCTTCTGTATATCGGAGATGATGCGCTGAAAGGTACGGCTTTGACTACCGTAGTCATTCCTGACAGCGTTACCTACTTAGGCGGCTGGAATTTTTATGACAGCCAATATTTGACCAGTCTTACCATTGGCTCCGGTGTTACGCGGATTGGCGGTCAAGTGGTCGGTTGCTGTGAGAATTTGACAGAGCTGATCTTCAAAGACCCGAATGGTTGGTATGTGGCAATGAAGAATAAGGTTTTTGCTGCTGATGAGTTGAACAACTCTTTCTCTGCCATCACATTCCTGCGGGATACCTACTATGAAAACGACTGGAGAAAAGTAACGGAAGAATAAGTTAATATCTTGGTTTAGCGTTATACCCTGATATAAAATTGCTACCCGGTTCTGAGAACCGGGTAGCTTTTGTAATGATGGTATTTTGGTTGCAACCAGGTCTGTAAGCCGGGTTCTGTCTTGACAGCCATCTATCTAGACCCGTAATTGCTCGCGGGTTCAAGCCACCTCTTGGGGACGGCCGGGCAAGCCTATTGTCCCACACACGGTGTTGCTCCGGATAGAGTTTACATCGTAAAACCTATGTCTCCATAGGCCGGGTGGGCTCTTACCCCACCTTTTCACCCTTACCTCGTCGATTCGCGCATACAAACCCTTCGCTTTATTGCAAGCAATAAAGCTCACACTGTATGCGGAATCTCCTCTCCCCATTGAACCCGCTAACGCTGGGCTTCAATGGGGGCCCCATTTTGGAACCTGTAGGCGGTATATCTCTGTTGCACTTGTCCTGGGGTTACCCCCGGCGGGCGTTACCCGTTATCCTTGCCCTGTGGAGCCCGGACTTTCCTCACCTGGAGGCTTTCGCCTTCCAGCCGCGGCTGTCCGACCTGGTTGCTTAGCTATTTTACAGCAATGTGGCTTTCTTGTCAAACTTTTCTTGCAAAATGGCGACAATAGGGCTATACTATAAGAAAATCGATTTTGGAGGGGCTTATGTCCAACAGGTTTGATGCATTTTTCTCTTCCCTTACAGGAAAGCATATAGCGGTTATTGGACTTGGTGTCAGTAACCGACCCTTGGTACGCCTTTTGCTGCAATATGGCAGTATTGTTACCGGCTACGACCGCACGCCTTATGAAAAGTTGGATGATGAGGTACTGGAGCTGGAGAAGCTGGGCTGCACATTAAAGACAGGGGATGACTATCTTACAGATATTCAGGCGGAAATCGTATTCCGCACACCCGGTATGCACCCTAATAACCCTACTCTTCGCACTCTGCGTGAGAATGGTGTAAAGATTGTCAGCGAAATGGATGTATTCTTTGAACTATGTCCCTGCTCGATAATCGCCGTTACCGGCTCAGACGGAAAAACCACCACAACGACGCTAATTGCCGAGCTTTTGACGGCAGCAGGGAAGAAGGTGTGGCTTGGCGGTAATATTGGCACGCCGCTGCTGCCACTGTGCCGGCAGATGACGGAGTCGGATGTGGCAGTTGTTGAATTAAGCTCTTTCCAGCTTATGGATATGACCCACAGCCCCCACATTGCGGTTATTACCAATATTGCCCCCAATCATTTGGATGTTCATAAGGATATGCAGGAGTATGTGGAGGCGAAAAAAGCGATTTACCGCTTCCAAAAGGAATCCGACCGTCTGGTTGTGAACGCAGATAATGATATTACTGCCAGCCTTCGTACCTGCGGAACAACCCTAACCTTTTCCCGACAGGGTGAGGGAGATATATGCCTAAAAAACGGCGTAATTACCCGCCGTGGCGTGCCTGTTTTGCCTACTGAGGATATTTTGATTCCCGGTGTCCACAATATCGAAAATTATATGGCGGCGATTATGGCCGTTGAGGGGCTTGTAGAGGATGATGTGATCCGGCAGGTTGCAAAAAACTTTGGCGGCGTTGAACACCGTATTGAACTGGTTAGAATTAAGGATGGTGTTCGGTTTTATAACGACTCTATTGCATCCTCTCCCAGCCGCACCATTGCCGGTCTGCGGAGCTTCCCGGAAAAGGTGATTTTGATTGCCGGTGGCTACGATAAGAAAATCCCCTATGATGTTTTAGGACCTGAAATCTGCAAACACG
The DNA here is from genome assembly GCA_045646585.1 of Faecousia sp. GTDB lineage: Bacteria > Bacillota > Clostridia > Oscillospirales > Oscillospiraceae > Faecousia. Next base: position 4,476 of record JAZRKY010000117.1, read on the forward strand.
TTAAAAAGCTGTTTCTCGGTGGCGCAACCGGTCCGTTGATTCAGGCGGCTGTGGAGGCCTGTGATGGCGATAAGCCGGAAATTGTGGATTGCGGGAATTTTGAGGCTGCTGTCCGGGCAGCTGCAGCGGCAGCGGAGCCCGGCGATGTGGTGCTGATGAGCCCTGCATCTGCTGCTTTTGACCAGTTTAAGAATTTTGCCATTCGTGGCGCTTTTTTCAAAAAGATCATTAAGGAGCTTTAATATGGGAATTTCCCGATTTACAAGGCTGATTCGGCGGTATTTACCGCTGGATGATTGCGGCGCTGTAATTGTAGCTGCCGGAAATGCCACCAGAATGGGTGGTATCGACAAGACAATGGCGCTTTTGGGTGGCGAGCCTGTGATTGTGCATACTGTAAGAGCATTCCAAAACTGCGATGCCATTAAGGAGATCGTTGTGGTTACACGCAGCGATTTACTCACGCAGGTGTCCAATCTGTGCCATCCGTTCTCAAAGGTCAAGGCAGTTGTTGTGGGAGGAGATAACCGTGTTGCTTCCGTTGTAAACGGTTTGCGTATGCTCTCTGCCAAAGCCCGTTTGGTAGCGGTTCACGATGGCGCAAGACCCCTTGTTTCTTATGAGGTTATCGACAGAACTGTCCGTGCCGCGCACAGTTACGGCGCGGCAGCCCCAGGTGTTGCTGTGAAGGACACCATTAAGTGCGTTACAGGCGGCTTGGTGGCTTCTACGCCAGAAAGAAAAACCTTACAAGCAGTCCAAACACCGCAGGTGTTCGATACGGATATTCTTCGTTGCGCCCTGAAAAAGGCGGTCAAGGATGGCGCGGAGATTACCGATGACTGCAGTGCTGTGGAACGGATTGGCTTGCGGGTTCGTATGGTGGAAGGTGAAGAACGAAATATCAAAATCACTACACCAATGGATTTGAAATTAGCGGAAATGCTGTTGGAGGGCAGAGAATGAGAATTGGGCACGGTTATGATGTGCATCGGCTGGTAAGTGGAAGAGACTTGATTTTAGGCGGTGTAAAAATCGAATATCCCCTTGGCTTGCTCGGTCATTCTAACGCGGATGTTCTGCTTCACGCGGTTATGGACGCGTTATTGGGTGCTGCGGCGCTTCGGGATATTGGTTATCATTTCCCGGATACCGACCCTGCTTATAAAGATGCAGATTCCCGCAAGCTGCTTTGTGAGGTAAGAGATAAAATTGCCGAAGTCGGCTATAGCATCGTAAATATTGATGTAACGATGATTGCCCAGCGACCGAAGCTGAAGGATTATATTCCACAAATGATTGAAAATATTGCTGCCGATTTGCAAATCTCACCCTCCCAAATTAATATAAAGGCGACAACAGAAGAGAAATTGGGCTTTACCGGAGACGGCTCCGGGATGGCCTGCCATTGTGTGTGCTTATTAAATGAAATATGAAACCTAAGGACCCTCCCGGGCATAGAATGCTCGGGAGGGTTTTACTATGAAATATTGCTTTATAACATTACGGTCATTAACAATGGCGCAAAAAGCCGAGTCTTTACTTCGAAGATACGGAATAAACTGCAGTGTGCAGCGGGCTCCACGCTGGATGGAAGAACAGGGTTGCGGAAACGGATTGCGGGTAGATTGTGAGGATATTGGGGAGTGCGTGTCAATTCTGAAAAGAAATAATATCCCCTATAAACGAGTATATCTGCGGGGTGAAAATGGAAAAATGGAGGAAATGACCCAATGATATATTTAGATAACGGCGCAACCTCTTATTATAAACCGGCAAGTGTAGAAAAGGCGATGATCCGTGCGTTGCGGACTTGCGCCAATCCCGGACGCGGCGGCTATGCTGCCACGGATCGGGCATCACGGGTGGTATATGATTGCCGATGTATGGCAGGGGAGATGTTTGATTGTCCGCCTGAACAAATTGTGTTTACGAAAAACTGTACTGAGGGACTAAATATTGCCATCCGCACATTGGTAAAGCCGGGAAGTCGAATGGTAATCTCCGGCTTTGAGCATAACGCTGTGGTGCGCCCGCTTTATGCACTTGGTGCAAAAATATCCGTTGCAGGAAGACAACTTTTTAACCAAGAGGATACTATAAAATCCTTTGAAGAAACTATTAAAAAAGGGGTAGATGCCGCAGTTTTTACCCATTGTTCCAATGTTTTTGGCTATATTCTGCCAATAGAGGATATTGCAAAAATATGCAAAAAATACGGCGTTCCATTCATTGTTGATTGCGCCCAGTCTGCCGGAATTTTGCCTATATCTATGGTAGAATTAGGGGCGGATTTTATAGCTATGCCCGGGCATAAAGGACTTCTCGGTCCACAGGGGACGGGGTTGTTGCTATGCAAGAAAATGCCCGAGCCACTACTGTTTGGGGGAACAGGTAGCTTGTCTGCATTACCTCAAATGCCTGATTTTTTGCCGGATCGTGGTGAGGCAGGAACGCTGAATGTCCCGGGAATTGCCGGTCTATCCGCCGGACTTCAATATCTATTGAAGAGGGGAATTGACAAAATTTGTGATGAGGAGCAAAAGGCAGCAAGAGCCTGTGGCGAAGTTTTGAAGGAAATGGGATTGCAGGTGTTTATGGGTAAAAACCAAATAGGTACTGTTTCATTTGTTTCCCGATGCGATTGCGAGGAGGCAGCGAAGATATTGGCAAAGCATAATATTGCAGTCCGGGCAGGTCTGCACTGCGCGCCCCTTGCTCACGAAAGTGCCGGTACACTATCTACAGGAACGGTGCGGTTGAGTTTTGGCGCAGATACCTCAGATGAACAGGTAAAAACGGTTAAAAATATTATAAAAATAGTGGCACAAAAGCTGTAAAAAGTGTCTTTTCCTCTTGCTATTATTTTAAGCTTCCGTTATAATAAATAGGATAATAGGATTGTTATACGCATTTTTTGAAATGCGTTGAGAATTTAACCAATGAGAGGGTGTCAGGTATGAATGTATTACAGATGATCATACAGCAGTTTTCCAGAATGCAACTAACGGATTATTTGGATATTATTGCCGTTGCTTACTTGCTTTACGCCTTTTTACCTCTCCTGCGCTCCAGCGGTTCTTTGCGGATTGTCGGTGTTATTCTTGGTATTATGGTGATTACCTGGATTACCGATGTTTTGGAAATGCACGCGCTGAATTTCATTCTGACCCAGTTCTTGGCAGTTGGTCTGATTGCGGTGGTTGTTTTATTCCAGCCGGAAATTCGGCGGATGCTTGCCCATTTGGGTAGTGTTCGCTTAAAGCGATTCTTGGGCGCAGAAAAGCAGGATCAGGAGATGTTTTCAGTGATTTCCCAAACGGTTTCCGCCTGCGAATGTATGAGCCGGGAACGGGTAGGCGCGCTGATTGTTTTTGAACGGGACAGCCACTTAGATGAGTACTTTAAGACTGGCACAATCATTGACGGTAAGCTCTCTGACCCGATGATTCGCAACTTGTTTTTCCCCAAGGCCACCTTGCACGATGGCGCGATTATCGTTAAGGATGGGCGTATTGCCGCTGCAGCCTGTGTTCTGCCTCTTTCCAACAGCTCTCGTCTCAGCGCCGATCTTGGCACCCGGCACAGAGCAGGTGTTGGACTTAGTGAAATAACCGATGCGGTTGTTGTGATCGTTTCTGAAGAAACCGGCGCAATTTCTGTGGCTGTAGGTGGCGTTCTCAAGCGCTATCTTGCGCCTCAGACCTTGGAGAAGCTGCTTCGGCATGAGCTGTGCAAGAGCGAAAGCAAAGAGGAAGAGGGAATCGTGGTAAAGCTGCGTCAGAAGCTCCAAAAGAAGAGTAAGGAGGGCGGACACAATGAAAAGTAAAATTTTGTCCATCTTTTTGTCTCTTTTGATGTCTGTGGGCATTTGGCTCTATGTTACAAATGTTGTAAGTCCCGAGTCTGCGGAAACCTTCCGGGATATTCCCGTGGAGCTGCAAAGCGCGGCGCTGCTGGAAGAGCGTGGACTGGTAATTACAAGCATCAGCCATCCAACTATTGATCTTCAACTTTCGGGAAATCGGACAGATCTGATGCAGCTTAACAGCGGAAATATACGGGTATATGCGGATGTTTCCAAGATCTACGAACCCGGTGAGCACGAGCTTTCCTATACGCAGGTTTTTCCCGGCACAGTGCCTGACAGCGCCATAAAGGTTGAGAGTCGCTCACCGGACAGAATTCGCGTTACCGTAGAGAGAAAGGTAAGTAAAAAGCTCAATGTGGAAGTGGAGTACAGAGGCGCCGTTCCGCAAGGGTATTTAACCGATGAAGCGAACATTCAATTAAGCGCGAAAACTGTTCACATTTCCGGTCCCCAATCTCTTGTAGAAGCGGCGGTGGCTGCCAGAATCATCATTGATCTTACAAATTGCACAGAGACCATCTCAAATTATTATCAGTATTCACTTGTGGATATTTCCGGCAATACAATCGCAGGCGAAAATATCAAATCAGATGTATCGTTTATCCACGTGAGCCTGCAAATACGGCAGCTGAAAGAAGTGCCCGTTACCTTTGATGTGATTTACGGCGGCGGCGCGACACCTGCCAATACAAGTATTCAGGTAAGTATGGAGACAATTCAGGTTTCCGGGCACAAAAACATTTTGAAGGATGTTTCATCTATTTATCTCGGTGAGATTTTGCTTGCGGAAAAGGTCAATAACGGTAATGTTGTGCTCCCGGTAGAACTGCCTACCGGCGTTCTGAACGAGACAAAGGCGCAGGAAGTGATTGTAACCATTACTTTTACCGGGCTGGAGACAAAGACTCTTTGGGCTACCAACATTAAGGCGGTCAATGTTCCCGAGGGAATGATTGCAACCTTTGTAGATAAGAAATTACAGGTTAAGATTCGCGGAACAAAGGAAGAGCTTTCTAAAATTGATGCAGGTGATATCACCGTGTTGGTCGATTTCAGCACAACCCGTGAAGGCACCTCTTCTATGCCGGCAACGATCCTTGTGGATGCTGACGAACTATCAAATGCCGGCGCAATCGGAACGTATACACTGATTGCGGATATGCGCCGCGCAGAATAAGGGGGAGAGAGAATTTGATCAAAAGTATGACCGGCTACGGCCGCGCAGTAGAAACTATAAATAATCGTGAGTTTACCGTGGAAATCTCCTCGGTCAATAACCGTTATCTGGATTGCTCTGTCAGACTTCCCAGAATGCTTTCCTTTGCGGAGGAAGCAGTAAAGCAGACAGTCAAGCAGTATGTTTCCAGAGGTAAGGTGGAAGTTCACATTTCTGTCCGCAGTGAAGCTGCCGAGGATACAAAGCTGACACTCAATGCGCCCGTGGTTGAGGGCTATATCAATGCTATGCGCCAAATGGTGGATACCTATGGCGTTAAGGATGACATTTCCGTGTCCACACTGTCTCGTCTGCCCGAAGTATTCATTATGGAGAAGGCTAAGGTAGATGAGGAGCAGTTGCAAGCGGATCTTATGACAGTCCTTGGTATTGCTTTGGAGAACTACAACACAATGCGTGCTGTTGAAGGTGAGGCGCTGGATCGGGATCTGCGTAGCCGCGGGAATACGATTCTTGGCTTTGTTGAACAAGTGGAAGTTGGCAACGCCCAGACGGTTGTGGATTACAGAAACCGTCTTGAGGCTAAGCTTCGTGAGGTGCTTGCCAGCACAACCATTGACCAAAGCCGCATTTTGACAGAGGCTGCCATTTTTGCAGACAAGGTTGCGGTTGACGAGGAGACAGTTCGCCTGCGCAGCCATTTGCAGCAGATGAATACTATGTTGGATGCAGGCGGTGCTATGGGCAGAAAGCTCGATTTTTTGCTCCAGGAAATGAATCGCGAAGCCAATACCATCGGCTCTAAGTCTACAGATGTGGCACTGGCGCGTATAGTTGTGGATATTAAGGCAGAACTGGAGAAAATCCGGGAACAGACCCAGAACATTGAGTAAGAGGTTACTATGAAGCTAATCAATATTGGTTTTGGCAGTATGGTTGCAGCAGGCAGAGTGCTTGCTGTGTTAGACCCGGATTCTGCGCCCATCAAGTCGGATCGTAGCCATGTCGTTCTGTGAGCCAAGGAGTTGCAAAGCTGTATTGTCTTCCTAAGACCGCTTGGCCTCCGACTTAATATTGGTTTTGGCAGTATGGTTGCAGCAGGCAGAGTGCTTGCTGTGTTAGACCCGGATTCTGCGCCCATC
>JAZRKY010000118.1:0-2031 GCA_045646585.1 Faecousia sp.
CATTCATTTATAAATTCCTCCTTACTGTTACACTTTCGTGCTTTTTGCTTCTTTATTATAACCCAACCCGCAAAAAAATTTACTTTATTTGTAGTTGACTTTTTAAAATTACTATGTTAATATATTTATTGTTATATAACACTTGTTATAAAAGAGGATATATTATGCCACCTAAAATAAAAATTACAAAAGAAGATATTATTAACACGGGCGTTCACATTGTCCGCACAGAGGGCGCCACCGCGTTGAATGCAAGAAATATTGCCGCGGCGCTGAATTGCTCCACACAGCCGATTTTCTCCAATTTTGCTACCATGGAGGAACTGCGGCTTGCTGTGGTAGAAGCTGCCGACACCCTGTGCAGCGCATATATGAAACGCGAGGCAGAAAGCGGCAACTATCCTCCGTATAAGGCACACGGTATGGCATACATCCGCTTTGCACGGGAAGAAAAAGAATTATTTAAGCTGCTTTATATGCGTGACCGCGCTGCCGAGACAATTCCGGAGGAATCGGATATCAACAATCAGATGGAATCCTTTGTACAGGGGAATACAGGGTTGAATGCACTGGACGCCAAGCTATTCCACCTTGAAATGTGGGCATATGTTCACGGCATTGCTGCCATGATCGCCACCGGATTCTTAGAATTAGATTGGGAGCTGATCAGCCGGATGCTGACAGATTCCTATCAGGGCTTAAAAAAACAGTTTGAAAGGGAATGATCGATATGGATGCTATCAGAATAGAGTCTCTTACAAAGAAATATAAAGATGTAACTGCCGTAGATAACCTCTGCCTTACCATTAAAAGCGGAGAACTGTTTTCCCTTCTGGGGGTTAACGGCGCCGGCAAAACCACCACTATCAAAATGCTCTCCTGCCTTACCGCACCCACAAGCGGCGATGCGTTTTTGAGCGGCAAAAGCATTCTCTCCGATAGCGCCGCTGTAAAATCAATCATAGCCGTCTCCCCCCAGGAGACAGCCGTAGCTCCCGGTCTTACTGTGAAGGAAAATCTGGAGCTGATGTGCGGCGTACACGGATTTCCCCGGACAGAATGGGCAGAAAAGATTGCAGACCTTACAAGCCTTTTGGGTCTCAAAGACATTCTTTCCAAAAAAGCCGGAAAGCTCTCCGGAGGCTGGCAGCGCCGACTCAGCATTGCCATGGCCTTGATCAGCGAGCCGGAGATCCTTTTTCTGGACGAACCCACACTGGGTCTGGATGTAATTGCCAGAAGTGATTTGTGGGACATTATCCGCTCTCTGAAGGGTAAGGTGACAATCATTTTGACCACACATTATATGGAAGAAGCAGAGGCGCTTTCTGACCGCATTGCCATTATGAAGGACGGCAGGCTGATCATCTGCGCCACGGCTGACGAGATTAAAGAAAAAGCCCAAACAGACAACTTTGAACAGGCTTTTATCCGCATTGTGAAGGAGGCTGCCCAATGAGAATGCTCACATTTGCCAAACGTAATACCAAAGAGATCCTGCGAGACCCTCTGAATCTGGCTTTCGGTCTGGGATTTCCTATTGTTTTGATCCTGCTGCTCAGCGCCATTCAGGCAAATGTGCCTGTAAGCCTTTTTGAAATACAGCACCTTACACCGGGTATTACCGTATTCGGCCTTTCCTTTATGACGCTTTTTTCTGCCACCATCATTGCAAAGGACCGCACAAGTTCACTGCTTCAGCGGTTATACACGACGCCCCTGACTGCTGCTGATTTTATTCTGGGATACACGCTTCCCATTATTCCCATCACAGTTGCACAGTGCATTATTTGCTATATTGTGGCCGTTTTACTGGGGCTGGAACTGACTATCCATATCCTGTACGCTGTCCTCTTTATCATACCGGTATCTCTACTGTATATTGGACTGGGGCTGCTCTGCGGCAGCGTATTTACTGACAAACAGGTAGGTGGCGTCTGCGGAGCGCTGCTGACCAATCTCTCCGCCTGGCTGTCCGGCATCTGGTTCGATCTGGAACTGGTAGGCGGCACCTTTCAAAAAATCGCAAAT
>JAZRKY010000119.1:0-3862 GCA_045646585.1 Faecousia sp.
TGTGCATCAACATCAAAGGTCTTGGGTGCTTTTGCAACCGCTTCGGATGTAGAATTGACAACACCGAGAAGCTCACAAAGACGCTCATCAAGCACGCTCTCGTCGATTTTGCCTTCTTCGAGGTCCTTGATCAAGCCCAGTGCGCAATCCGCCCCGGGAGACGGCATAACAAGGTTAGAACCCGCTCTTACACCGTCGGTGTGAACGTTGTCTGCTCCCCAGTCGGTAACAACAAAGCCGTCAAATCCCCACTCACGACGCAAAATGTCGGAGAGAAGATGCTCGTTTTCATTGGCATACGTGCCATTGATCATATTGTAGGAGGACATAATGGTTTTTGCCTGTCCTTCCTTAACCGCAATCTCAAAGCCGGTAAGATAAATCTCCCGCATTGTCCGCTCGTCAATAACGGCATCCATAGCCATTCTGCGCAGCTCCTGAGAGTTCACGGCAAAATGCTTGGGGCAGGCGGCAACACCATTTGCCTGAATGCCCTTTATATAGGCGGATGCCATTTTACCGGCTAAGTAAGGATCCTCGGAAAAATACTCGAAATTTCTGCCGCACAGGGGACTTCTTTTGATGTTGAGTCCCGGTCCAAGCACCATAGAGACATCGTTTGCGGCTGCTTCTTCGCCGAGAGCTTTGCCCAATTCCTCAGATAGCTCCAAATTCCAGGAATTTGCCATACCCGCAGCGGTAGGGAAGCAGGTGGCAGGAATGGAAGCGTTCAGACCCAGATGGTCAGCTGCACCCGCTTGCTTGCGAAGTCCGTGAGGACCGTCAGCCATAAAAATCTCCGGGATTTTGGCGCTTTCAAAGGCATAGGTTGTCCAAACGGTTTTGCCTTGCAGCAGCGCCGCCTTTTGCCCAAGGGACAGTTTTTTAATTTGTTCGCGAATATCCATATCAAAGCCTCCCAAATAACAGTAGCTGTTTATGTGAAATTTGTTGCCTATATTGCCATTATAAACTACAAAATTATTTTGTGGCAAATATTGCACAAACAGTCGTTTTTTTGATATAAATGGTACAGATATACCCTATTATAGCACGTTGTGCAACCAAAAACAATATTAAGACATTGGGAGTAAATGCCGCATAGGAAATTTTGAAATATTCTTCCTTGTTTATGTCAAAAGCGGATTTCTGCACAGGTATTGCTTGACAGAAAAGGGAAATATGATAGGATAAAAACAGAAAAACGGAAACGATTTGGAAACGGAAAGCAATTTGAAGGGGATTTGAAAATGAAAACACGGTACGCAGGTGTTTTGCTGCCGATTACGGCATTGCCTTCGCCTTACGGTGTAGGTACTTTTGGAAAAGAAGCCAGAAAGTTTATAGATTATATCGTAAATGCCGGACAGAGCATTTGGCAGGTGCTGCCACTGGTGCCGACGGGTTACGGAGACTCTCCTTATGCCTCCATATGCGCCACTGCAGGTAATTGCTACCTGATTGATATAGACAGCTTAATTGAGCAAGGCTTGCTGACAGAGCAGGAAGCAGAAAGTTATTGCTGCGATATACCTTTGTGGGATGGAAGAACCAACCGGGTCAACTATGCGGAGCTGTTTCATCGCCGCATACCGCTGCTAAAGAAAGCCTTTTTCCGTTTCGATAAGAATACACCGGCTTTTCAGGCATTTTTGTCAGAAGGGGAATATACGGATTTTGCTGCTTTTATGGCATTGAAAGAAGCCCAGAACTGGCGGTCGCTGTCCGCTTGGGATGATGTTTATCGCACCCGGGATGCTGCAGCTATGGCGCAGTTCCAGACAGAAAATCAGGAAACAATCCTTTTTTGGCAGTTTACCCAGTATGAATTTTTCCGTCAATGGCAGATGATAAAAGATTATGCCAATGAACAGGGCATTCAGATTATGGGCGATATGCCCCTGTATGTTTCCGATGACAGTGTGGAGGTTTGGGCGTATCCTGAGCTGTTTCTACTGGATAGTGATGGTAAGCCTGCGGAGGTGGCGGGTGTACCCCCGGATTATTTTGCTGAGGACGGTCAGCTTTGGGGAAACCCTCTATATGACTGGAAAAAAATGAAAGCTGATGGCTATACCTGGTGGACGAACCGCCTGAAAAAAGCCCTTAAAATGTACGATTTGGTTCGCATTGACCATTTTAGGGGCTTTGACCGCTTCTATGCTGTGCCTGCCGGCAGTGAAAATGCCAGAGACGGACGGTGGTGCGATGGGCCAAAGGAAGCCCTGTTTGCAGATAAAATGGACTGGCGCATTGTTGCAGAGGACTTAGGCGTTTTGGACGAGGGCGTGTACCGCTTGATGGAGAATACGGGCTATCCCGGTATGAAGGTTTTGGAATTTGCCTTTGACGGCAACCCTGAGCACCCCTATAAGCCCTCCAACTGCGGGGAAAACTGCGTGATTTATACCGGTACCCACGATAACGCCACTTTAATGGAATATCTGCTGGATATGCCATCGGAGGAGCGAGAATTGGTGTATGCCGATATTGCAGCAGAATGCGAGAAATGGGATGTGGATTTTTCCTGTTTTCCGCAAGAAATTGACGATAAAGATAAGATGCACAGGGCGAGAAAGGCGCTTCTTAAGATTGCGTACTTAAGCAATGCCAAATATGTCATTATTCCTTTGCAGGATATTTTAGGAACGGGCGCGGATTCTCGGTTGAATTGCCCGGGAACCCTTGGTACCCATAACTGGAGCTGGCGTTATCCTCGGGAGATACTGACAGCGGCGCTGGCTGAAGAAATCCGTGAAATGACATCGGCAGGAAACAGATAATATATAGAAATACCCGTTTTATCCCCCGTCCGGGAACTGAGGACGGGGGATTCTTCTGCCAAACTATTTTGGTTTATAATCTGGCGAATTTACTGCGCCACCGGCAAATCAATTCTTATGTAATGCTTCCAAGCTTAATTCTGCGGCAAGCTTAAAAAGGGCATCGGAGAGCACCTTTTCTATGGGCAATTCTGCGGCAGCGGCTACCTGCAGATAGAATTGCGCTACCGTTGGCTCTAAAAGCAAGGTTACCTGTGTCATATAATGCCTCCTATAGGCCAAATAAACTGTAATTCATCCTATGCAAGCTATTGACAGATGTGTTAAAATATATCATACGGAATAATGCGAAAAAGAGGTATTGATTATGGCAAAAGATAAAAAGGTTGAGCAGATTACCGATATGGAGGTAGACTTTGCCCAATGGTTTACCGATGTGTGCAAAAAGGCGCAGCTGATTGACTACTCTTCCATTAAGGGTGTGTTCATTTACCGTCCCTATGGCTATGCTATTTGGGAGAATATCCAGAACATCATGGATAAGGAATTCAAGAAGCAGGGTGTTGAGAATGTCTACATGCCTCTGCTGATCCCCGAATCTTTGCTCCAGAAGGAAAAGGATCATGTTGAGGGCTTTGCTCCCGAGTGCGCATGGGTCACCCTTGGTGGCGGCGAGCGCCTGGAGGAGAAGTACGCAATCCGTCCTACTTCCGAGACTCTGTTCTGCGAGCACTTCGCAAATGTCCTGCAGACACATCGCCAGCTGCCCATGAAGTACAACCAGTGGTGCAGTGTTCTGCGTTGGGAAAAGACCTCCCGTCCTTTCCTGCGTCACCGTGAGTTCCTGTGGCAGGAGGGTCATACCATCCACGCTACCGCTGAGGAAGCAAAGGACTTTACTGAGACCATGCTGAATGTCTACGCTGACTTCTGTGAGAACGTGCTGGCTATGCCCGTTACCCGTGGTCAGAAGACCGATAAGGAAAAGTTCAACGGCGCAGAAGCTACCTATACCATCGAGTGCATGATGCATGACCGTAAGGCACTGCAGGCAGGCACTTCCCATTACTTCGGCGACG
>JAZRKY010000120.1:0-4258 GCA_045646585.1 Faecousia sp.
CTGCTTCGCCGTGGTCGAAGGCGCCAACATGCCCACCTCTCTGGAGGCTACCAAGTATATCCAGGACAGCGGTCTGCTCTTCTGCCCCGGCAAGGCTGCCAACGCAGGCGGCGTTGCTTGCTCCGGCTTGGAGATGAGCCAAAACTCCCAGCGGCTTAGCTGGAGTGTGGAAGAGGTCGACGAGAAGCTGCAAACCATCATGGTTAACATCTTCAAAAACCTGGATCAGGCTGCCAAGGACTACGGTATGGAAGGCAACTATGTTGCCGGCGCCAATATCGCAGGCTTTGAAAAGCTGGCAGAGGCTATGATTGCACAGGCTTCCTTCTAAAAAGCAAAATGGACACCCAATGGGTGTCCATTTTTTATTCCTCACGCAGTTGCACGCAGATAACCGTAGCATCGTCGCCTGTGTTTGTGCCACAATCCACAAGACAGCGGCCGAGAATTTCCTCCGGCGCGCCGGCTTTTTCCCGACAAATTCCTATCACCGCCTCCTGCCCTATGCCATCGCTAACCATTAACAAAAGCTCACCACAGCTTAAATTTACCCGCCGTGTAGGCGCTATATAGCCGGATGTAGACAATCCCGGCGGCGGTGTAGGAACACCGATTTTCTCTACCGACCCGTCTGCAATTACATAAGAGGGGGCAGCGCCCCATTTATATAGCGTTGCAATCCCCGTGTCCAGCCGCAATTCTGCCATATCCACCGTCAGTATCCCGGCTCTGTCTCGGAGAGCGCAAATACTGTTAAGGCTGGCTAGTGCCTGTTCTGCCGAATAACCGGCTAAAAGCAACTGGCGCAAAAGGTCGCAACCGATTTTGGCTTCCTGCGCAGCTGCCGCACCGCTGCCCATGCCATCGCAGAGAATTACATAGTATTTTCCCCCCGTACCCATAAATCGCAGGTAGCGGTCGCCGTTTTCGGCTATCGGTCTGTTGCAATAGACCTTTGTTTCCGCCCGATAGTTGTGTTCCACGCAATCTACCTTGTGGCTGAGGGTATCTGACAATTCCTGTAAATATCCCGCTAAAAAGCCGTATTGCTGCAGTAATGCGCTCCGATATTCCCGTTGCCGCTGACGGTCTGCCACGATGGTGCGAAGCTGCTCCTGACTTCTGCGAAGCTGCCCCAATAAGCGGCCGCTTTTTCTGCATATAAAGGGCAGCTCCTCTGCATTTTTTAGGCTCTGGTGTAAAAGTGTACCGGGCAGCTGAGAAACCTTGTGTATATCCTTGCAGTTTTTCCGGCAGGTACAGCTACTGCACGCCCCCTCCGCCGCCCGCTGAATCAGTAAATCCAAGTCTATAGGCGTTTCAGAGATTTCTCCTAAAAGCTGCCTTGTCTGCGCCATAACCCCGGAAGCTATCTCCAAACGCACTTGGGCAAGCCCGATTTCACCCCTGCGGTGCATCTTTGGCGCTTGGGTTGGCAAATAAATTCCCGCCATAGCCCCCAAAAACAAACCGGGAATAGGCGTAATATCCCAAATGCCGCACACATACATCACCATACTGCTGACACTGACTATCCCAAAGCCTCCTAACCACAAGGGCTGCTTCGGTATAAAGCGAATCAGGTAGGAAAGGCAGATAATGGCCGTCATAGGCAGCGGTGTAATACCCGCAAGATCTAAAGCAAGACCGCTAAGGGCAGCCGCCGGAAATGCGCCCCGCACCACTAATGCGCCGGCGGCAATATAGCCCAGCCCTATATAAGGCAGGGGCAGAATCTGCGCCAGCGCCAGCACCGCAAGTCCGCAGGCAAGCCAATCAAACAGGGGATTTCTCTCCCGCAAGACCTTAAAGGATACACCGCAGGCGCTCAGCGCCATAAGTATTCGCAAAAGATAGAGCGCCACCGGGGTTTTATCGCCGGACAGCGCCTGAAACAGCACTCCCCATAATGCCACCGCAAGTCCAGCCGCCATAGGCAGCAGCAGCTGTATTTCCCGACATATTCGCTTGTCCGCCAAAAGGGCAGACAGCAGCAGCGCCGATGCGCACCACGCCACCGGCTGGATGCCGCCCCAAAAGAACAGATACCCCAAAGCGCCACCGAGGGCTGCCAAAACAGCATTTGCCCCGGTACAGGCGCAAATAAAGCCCATTGTCAGCGGCAAATATCCGTTTCCTAAGCTGGCGGCGCTCAGGCAAAAGCCGGCTCCAAAATAAATACAGCCCTTAATCAGTATTGGAAACGGCGGCTGTGTCCAAAAACGACCTGATTTGCTTTTTCCTTGTCCCATAAATGATAGCATATGTACCACACCCTTTCTGATATACCTGCATCCTATCACGATGGCAAAAAATTTTTTGTCGTTTGGCTGTAGGGCAGAAAGATTCTTGCATAAGCTATCCTTAGGGTGTATAATAGGGCAAAAAGGAGGTATGGTTATGGGTCTTGAATACGAAAAAAAGTACCGGGCAAGCCGGGAAGTCTTGGATTCGATTGATAGCGCCCTTACCGAGCCTTCTTACCGTTTGGAAATGGAAACCACCTATTATGACACGCCGGACGGCGCATTATCCGCCCGAAAAATCACCCTGCGCCGCCGCTTGGAAAACGGAATTTCCGTCTGCGCCTTAAAAACCCCCACCGGCACCGCCGCCCGAGGAGAATTTCAAGTAGAAAAAACAGAAATTGCAGACGCCATTCCAGAATTATGTAAACTTAGCGGTTTTGACGGGCTACTTACCATAACCGCAGGGGGAATTGTTCCCGTTTGCGGCGCGAAATTTACCCGCACCGCCCGGAAGGTTTCCTTTGGAAACAGCACCTTGGAGGTTGCCTTAGACCAAGGCGTTCTGACAGGCGGCGGCAAGGAACTGCCGCTATATGAGTTGGAGGTAGAGCTTTTATCGGGCGAAACCGGGGATGCTGACCTTTACGGTAAGCTCTTAGCCGCAAAATTCTCCCTCATAGAAGAAAAAACGAGCAAATTCCGCCGGGCGCTGGCGCTGGCGAAGGGAGAGATTTAATGGCACTATCTGCGCTTTTTGAAAAATACGACCGCTTATTTCTGTTTGATACGGAAACCACAGGTCTATCCTTTCAGCGGGATGAAATTATCGAATTTGCCGCCATTTCGGTGGAAAAACGGAACGGACAGGTCGTTGTTACCGAGGAATATGACGAGCTGATTACCCTCTCCCCCGGAAACACCATTCCTCTGAAAATCCAGCAGCTTACAGGCATTACAAACGAAGATGTAAAAGAAAAAGGGATTCCCAAAACCCAGGTTTGCCAGGATATTGCCCGAATGGTCTCCGGGAACACCCTGCTGCTGGCCTACAACGCCCATTTTGACCTGAGCTTTCTTTTTTACCTGCTTCTCAGGGATGGCGACCCCGCTATTTTGAAGGGCAAGGATAAATTAGACTTACTTACGGTGTATAAAGACCGCCGCAATTACCCCCATAAGCTGTGCAACGCCATCGACGCCTACAATCTTACCGGCAAGGTGGTCAACTCCCACCGGGCGGTAGACGATGCACTTGCTACCTTGGAGGTTATGAAGGAGATGGAAAACGAGCGTTCCGACCTATTATGTTATGTAAACCTTTTTGGTTATCACCCTACCTATGGACTTGGCAGCAAGCCCATAGGCTCTGTAACCTACAAACCCCAGCCCACACCCGCATATGCACCACTTTACAAAAATCAGGAGGACTTATGATTAACGAAAATGCCTATACGCTTGGTACAAAGCGTTCCTGCATCCGGGAGCTTTTTGAATACGGAAGAGCCAGAGCCGCTGTTGTTGGCGCAGACAAGGTCTACGATTACAGCTTGGGAAATCCCAGCATTCCTGCCCCGGCGGAGGTAAACGAAACCGTAGCCGCCCTTTTGCAGGACACTGACCCTCTCTCTCTTCACGGCTACACCTCTGCCGTTGGTGACCTTGCCACCCGGCAGGCGATTGCCGACGATTTGAACGCCCGCTATGGTTCTGATGCCAAGCCCGGTGATTTCTTCATTACCTGTGGCGCAGCTCCCGGTCTTTGCGCGGTTTTTGGCGCGCTGTCCGTTCCCGGCGCGGAAATTTTGGCGATTGCACCTTTCTTCCCGGAATACCGCCCCTTTGCGGAAAGCGCAGGCTTTACTTTCCGTATGGTCGCGCCGGATATTCCCGATTTCCAAGTCAATTTAGAGGCGCTTGAGGAAGCCCTTACAGAGAAAACCCAAGCGGTTATCATCAACAAGTCGGATCGTAGCCATGTCGTTCTGTGAGCCAAGGAGTTGCAAAGCTGT
>JAZRKY010000121.1:0-5926 GCA_045646585.1 Faecousia sp.
CGCGCCATAGATGCGGAGCAGTCCCCTGCCGCCAGCTTTACGGTGCGGAAATGCAGACCCAAACCGGCAACTAAATTTTCAGCCTTGGTAACCAGCTCCTCAAACGCCTCGTCAGAGCCCTCGGGGGTGGTAAACTGGAACATTTCTACCTTATTAAATTGGTGTCCGCGCACCATACCCCGCTCGTCAGCTCTGTGAGAGCCGGCTTCCCGGCGGAAGCAAGGGGTATAGGCAAAGAATTTCTTGGGAAGGTCGGCTTCTGTCAGAATTTCATCCCGATAGACAGATGCCAGAGCCGCCTCTGCGGTGGGCAACATATAGAAGGTGCCGCCTTCGGTGGGATGGTTGGCAATTTTGAACACCTCGTCGGCAAATTTGGGGAACTGACCGGCGGTCAGACCGCACTGGTACTCTAACATATGGGGAGGCAGAATAAAATCGTAGCCGTCAGCGGTGTGGGTATCAATAAAGTAGTTCAGCAGCGCCCACTCCAGCCGCGCGCCCATACCGGTGTACATCCAGTTGCCGCCGCCGGCTAATTTTACGCCCCGCTCGTAGTCAATAAGTCCCAAATCCTGGCACAGATCCACGTGATGCTTCGGCTCGAAATCAAAGCTGTGCTTTTCGCCGATATAGCGCAGAGGCTCGTTATTTTCCTTTCCTCCCGGGAGAAGATCGGCATCGGGCAGGTTGGGAAGGCTCAGCATAGCAGTATAGTACTGCTCCTCCAGCTCACGGAGCTTCAGCTTATCGTCGGCGATGGCTTCGTCGATGGCAACGGACGCTGCCATATTGGCGTTGATCTGCGCTTCAATGGCGGAAACATCTTCGCCCTTCTTTTCCGCGCCCTTTTTCATACCGAACAGCTTGCCGTTTTCCTTGGAAAGCTTATTTTTCTCGGCAGTTTTGGTTTCTGTAGCAGTTTTCAGTCCGCGAACCTGCACATCCAGCTCTAAGATGCGGTCAACCACCGCATCGCAGTCCATTTCCTTGGCGCGCAGACCGGCTTTTACTGCGTCGGGGTTTTCTTTAATGCGTTTGATGTCTAACATAGTAAATTTCTCCTTATTCCTCGATTGCGGCAGGCTCGGCAGGCATAATAATCATACATAAAATATAGGCAAGAATGCCGCTGCCGGCTGCAATCGCCAAAATAACCCACAAAAGGCGAATTACGGTGGGGTCTATATTTAAATATTTTGCGATTCCGGCGCAAACGCCGTCAATTTTTTTATCAGTCCTGGATTTATACAGTTTTTTCATAGCTTTTCTCCTATTTTTTTAGCTTCATAAGGGCGTCGAGCAGGAGCTGCAGGTCCTCAGGACCGTAAAATTCCAGCTCGAAACGGCCTTTTCTCTTTCCGTTTACGATTTTAACCCCGCGGCCAAGGATTTTAGACAGGTCTTTTTCACATTCTGAAATATAGTCCACCTGCAATGGTACATATTCCTTCTGGGGATGTTCGCGGGTAAGGTTTTTGCATAAAAGCTCTGCCTGTCTTACAGAAAGCCCGAGAGCGCTGATTTTTTGCGCCACCTCTGCCTGCTTTTTCGGGTCTTTTACCGTGAGAATTGCTCTGGCGTGTCCGGCAGAAAGCTCTCCTTTGCGAACTCTGTCCAGAACAGCGGGCGCAAGGGATAAAAGCCGCAGGGCATTTGCTACCGCAGGACGGGATTTTCCTACCCGGGTGGCAGCTTCCTCCTGGGTCAGGGCAAAATCCTCGATTAAGCTCTGATAACCAAGGGCTTCTTCTACTGGGTTTAGGTCCTGCCGCTGCAGGTTTTCAATCAGCGCCAGCTCCATAGCCTTTTTGTCGTCTGCCTCAATTACAACTGCGGGAATTTCCTCCAAACCTGCCATTCTCGCGGCGCGCCAGCGCCTTTCTCCGGCAATTATTTGAAAATATCCCGAGGGTAGCTCCCGAACAGTCAGCGGCTGCAATACGCCGTGAATAGAAATGGAATCCGCTAAGGATTGCAGTTCTTCCTGGTCAAAGTCCTTTCGGGGCTGATTTTGGTTATTTTCTACTTTTTGAATCGGCAAAAGGCGATAGGGTGTGTTTTCTGCGGGAGTTTCTGCGATGTCCAGCATCAAAGCGCCCAAACCTCTGCCTTTTCCCATACCTTTTGAAGTCGCCATTTTATCACCTCTTTAATTTTACTATGACTTCTAAAGCCATATTTCTGTAAGCCTCTGCGCCGCGGCTGGATTTGTCATATGCACCAACCGGCAGGCCGTGGCTGGGAGCCTCTGCAAGTCGCACATTTCTCGGGATTACCGAGGCAAATACTTTGCCTGGGAAATGCTTTCGTACTTCTTGGGCTACCTGGTTGGAGAAATTGGTTCTGCCATCAAACATAGTAAGGGCAACACCAAATATCTCAAGCTGGGGATTTACCCGCTTTTTCACGAGCCGTAGGGTGTTCATGAGGTCTGCAAGCCCTTCAAGGGCATAATATTCGCATTGTACCGGGATTAAAATACTATCTGATGCCGCCAATGCGTTGATACTAAGCAGCTCAAGGGATGGTGGACAGTCAATAAGTATCACATCATATCGCTCCTTAACAGCGGCCAATGCATTTTTAAGGCGCATATTAGGCGCATCCATACCAATCAGCTCCACAGCGGCGCCAGCAAGATCTGCTACAGCGGGCAACACATCACCATATTTTGTGGAAACAATGGCTTCTTCCGCGGGCATATCGTTGATAATCACATCATATACGGATTTTTTGAGTTTTCTTTTATCTAAGCCAAGACCGGACGTGCCGTTCGCCTGAGGGTCAAAATCGCATAAAAGCACCTTTTTGCCCGCTTCTGTCAAAGCTGCTGTTAAATTAACGGCAGTTGTTGTTTTTCCTACGCCGCCTTTTTGATTAACCACAGCGATAATCTTTCCCATTTCTAATTCCTTTCTCATTATGTGTTTCACGTGAAACACAAACTACATATATGTTAATGTTTCACGTGAAACATATTTCTGTTTACCAAGGGGTTTTTATGTCATAGAGAAAATCCGGCACACCGTTTGCATATACATAGATCAATGCCGCAACCAGAATGAGCAGCAGCGCTGTCATAACGGTCAATGCAACCGCCAAGCGGCGCGCGGTTCGGCGTGAAATATAGAGACTCTCTTCTAATGAGCCAAACAGCTCGCGACCCTGCTTCTTTTGCGCAGCAGGGGAGGGCTGCGCCGGTATAATGGCGGGCGTGCCTTTCTCAACAGGGTAGGCCTCCATCGCTTTCAGGCAATCCTCGCAAAATACGGCAGTACCAACAGTATCTTTTTTGCAGTTAAGGCAGCTCATAGATTTTGCCCTTCTTTCTATCTCGGGTTAAGGCTTATATACCTTTATATATTATATATTACTTTTTAGCATTCGTAAAGTAGAAAAACGCAAAAACGAGCTGCAAAATATGAACAAATTGTAAATAATAGTAAACTTACTGACAAATATCTCAAAATACCTCTTGACAATCAAATGACCATATGCTACAATCAAAGTACCGCAAGAAAAGAAAAGGTGATTTTTAATGGAATGGATTATGCCTGGTACGGTACTGGCTTCCCAGCGGGAAACAGAGGGCGACGGCGAGCGGATGCTTCGTTCCCTGTTCCTTGGCGGGGATATTTCCCTGGCGCAGGTGTCTGGGGTAACGGGTTTGGAGCCGTACACCGTGCAAAATTGGGTAAAAAGAGGTTTTTTAACCCCGCCGGTGGGGAAGAAGTACTCTATTAACCAGCTTTGCAGAATCATTAACATCAATATGCTGCGGGGTGTGTTTTCCCTTGAGCGCACCTGTGGCTTGCTCGGTTATATCAATGGCCGGCTAAACAGTGAGGCGGACGACATCATCGGCGATGCGGAGCTTTACTTTATGTTTATCAGTCTTGCTGCCCGCGCGCAACAGCTTACAAGACCGGAGGCCTGCGAGCGTATTCTTGCGGAAATGCTCCGGGATTATACCGAGCCTTATCCCGGCGCAAGGGAGCGGGTAAGCAATGTGCTGAAAGTTATGTTAACCGCATATCTGGCAGCAAAAATGCGGGCATCGGCCGATCGTATGCTTACGCAAATGGAAGAAGAATTAAAAACCCAGGAAACATAGGAAAAACCATATTATTTAAGGAGTGAAAGTTATGGAAATTAAGTTTAACGGCGCAAGCTACACAAGCGGCGCAGGCGGTCAAAACGGAAACGCCAAACCCTTTGACCCCAAGAAGTTTGGCAAAAACATAGTAATTGGTCTTGTGCTGCTGGTGCTGATTGTGGGCATCGCTACCTGTTTCTACACGGTAGACGACAAGCAGCAGGCGGTGGTTACCACCTTTGGCAAGGTAACGGATATTACCGATGCCGGCGTCCATTTTAAGCTGCCCTTTGGCATTCAGAAGGTGCAGACGGTAGATGTTCACGTGTATCAGAAAATCGAGCTGGGCTACACCACCGATAAAAACAGCCAGTATGTAACCGATACCTCAGAAAGCACGATGATTACCGGCGATTATAACATAGTCAATGTGGATTTCTTTGTAGAATACAAGATTTCTGACCCGGTTGCTTTCCTGTATGCCTCCATTGACCCGGAAGTGATCCTCAAAAACCTGATTCAGAGCCAGGTGCGCAATGTGGTCGGTTCTTCTACGGTAGATGCTGTGCTGACCGACGGCAAGGAGAACATCCAAATGCGTGTCCGTGAGCTGGTTATGGAGATACTTGCTGAATACGACATTGGTCTTTCCCTGGTAGATGTGCGTATTCAGGACTCTGAGCCTCCCACGAAGGCGGTTGTAGAGGCCTTTAAGGCGGTGGAAACCGCAAAACAGCAGGCAGAAGCCGTAGTGAATAACGCCAAGGCTTACCAAAACGCAAAGCTGCCCTCTGCCCAGGCGGAAGCGGATAAGCTGATTCAGAATGCTGAGTATCTGAAGCAGAAGCGTATTAACGAAGCAAAGGAAAAGGTGGCGATGTTCACCGCCCTTTACGAGGAATTTGCCCGGAACCCGGAAATTACCCGCAGCCGTATGTACTATGAGGCAATTTCCCGGATTTTGCCCGGCGTAAAGGTTTATATCAACACCGGCAGCGGCAGCTCCGTAGAAATGCTGCTCCCGCTGGAATCTCTGGTAGGAGGTAACTAAAATATGAAAAAAGGTATTATTATCACCGCTGTGGTGGTGCTGCTCATCGTGATTGCAGCCAGCTCCTTTTATGTAGTTGAGGAAAATCAGTATGCCTGTATTTTCCGCTTTTCTGAAATTGTAGAAACCCAAAACGCCCCGGGACTGTACTTCAAGGTGCCTTTCATTGATGAAGTGCGGTACTACACCAAGGCTACAATGCTTTATGACATTCCGCCCTCTGAGGTCATTACCTTGGATAAGCAGAATATGACCGTTGACTGTTATATTTTGTGGTGCATTTCTGACCCCCAGCAGTTTTACCGTTCTGTGGGCACCGTCTCTGAGGCAGAGGTGCGTCTGGACGCCAGCACCTACAGCGCTCTTAAGCGGGCGATGGGTCAGCTTGCCCAGGCGGACATTATTAACCTCGATGACGGCGCAGAGCGCAACGAAATCTATGAGGGCATCGCTGCCACTGTAGATAAGGATGCCACCAGCTATGGCATTAAGGTTTTGGATGTAAAAATCAAGCAGTTTGACCTGCCCGATTCCAACCTGAACGCCGTTTATAACCGTATGATTTCCGAGCGCAATCAGATGGCAGAAAAGTACACCGCAGACGGCAATTACGAGGCTTCCATCATCCGCAACTAGGTGGATAAGCAGGTGAATATCATCATCTCCAACGCCAAGGCCGATGCCGCCAAGCTGGAGGCAGACGGTGAAGCTGCGTACATGCGTCTGCTGGCAGAAGCCTACGACACGCAGGATAAGAAGGATTTCTATGAGTTCAC
>JAZRKY010000122.1:0-4004 GCA_045646585.1 Faecousia sp.
TAGCAGGGATTTTTACTCACCGCCATAGGCTTCATTGAACCACGCGTCTAACGCGTGGTTTTCTATATACAATAAACCCCAATGTGCAGCGCACATTGGGGTTCTTGCTTATTGAAAGAAATCTTGATAAAGCTCAGTAAATTTGCTCAGATTTTCAAAGGCTTCGGTAAACATATGATCTGTGTTCGCATCCAACTCGGGAATATCCGAGTCCGCATACTGGGTATCGGGATTCAAAATACCATTGTCATCGAAATAGAAGGGTGTACCCTGTACTCTATACCAGCCCTTCGCCGCTGTGCCGTTGCTTAGCAGGTACATTTTTCCCTCTGCCGTATCATACCAGCCGGTACACATAGCGCCGGACTCTGTAAAGTAACGGTTTTCGCCATTGATTTCAACACAGCCGGTAGCGGCAGTGCCATCTTCCAAGAAGTAGTAGTCTGCATCCTCCGCAAAAACCCAACCGCTTGCCAAAGAACCGTCAATGTAGTACTTCCACAGATGATCCTCTGTATCGAAATGCCAGCCGTTGAGAATTGCATCTTCATCGGGTGTTACTGCTTCGTCAGAAGGTAATGTGGCATTTCCAACGGAGAATTTCTTTTCCACCAAGGTAATTGTTGTTGTTTCGCAGTTTACAGCGCCGTCTAAAACATAATAATTTTCGATATCGCAGGTTGCTTTGTATGTATAGATGCCGTTATCCAGCTTACTGAAGAGCATTGCATTGCTGGCAGCCTTACTGACCGTTGCCATCGTGCCGGACTTATCCATCCGATAGCTGTACTTTTCGTTACCATCCTGGTCAACAATGGAAAATTTCAGATTTGCAAGACCGTCCTGCTTTAAGGAAACTGTGCCGGTAAGGGTAAAGCTCTGCCCCTTCCGCAGCGCCTCCGGCGCATTAAATCCGGTAGCGGTGATTTTGTGGGCATTGGTCCGCACAACCTGCAGCTCATCCGCTTCTACATAGCCAACTACCTGACCGTAAGAGACCTCATAAAAAAGCTTTCCCTGGGTATTCTTATACAGGCCGGAAACCTCCATCCGTTCATTGGGACGGACGGTAGCAATCTGCTGGCTTGTATATCCGTTTACATCTGCATCGCTGGGAATGGAGTACACAGGCGTCTGACCTTGCGTCTGAACAAAAAGGTCCGCAGGATAATATGTACAGAAATCTGCATAGCTCTTTGTTCCGAAATAAATGGCGCCCTCAAAGGTAGTCCACTTATTGTAGTAATCACAGAACTTCTCTATGCTGCATACGGTGGGCACGCCTTCCTTATTGCCCATAACAGAAAAGCTCTCGGTAAAGTAAACATTGCCGTTCAAAATACCGTAAATAACCATCGCATGTCCGTATCTTCTGCCGGCAGTGGTATTGGTTCTTTGGAAACCCAGGAGGATGTTATACACATCCCTTGTACCGCCCTCGCTGATGGCATTGAGCGCTTCTTCCAGATTATACTTGGATGCGGGGTAAGCTTTGATTGCATAACCGCCGGTACTTTCACTCAGCTTTTTATATGCATCGTACTCATCTTTGCCATTATTCATATTGACACGCTTATCAACGCCTAAATAATACAGGGTATATGCTGCCATCTTACCGCAGTAGCCGTTATAAGAGTCGTAACCGTTTGCAGCCCGCAAGCGTTTATACGTCTTGGTAATTTTCTGAACAAGGGCTGCTTCTTCACTATCGGTTGCCGCCTTCGCAGGTAACACGGTGGCAGACATCAGCAAAACAACTGCCAGTACAGATGCCAAAATACGCTTACGCAAACATATCCCTCCTTACTCGAAATTATATGGAAACCAAAGTTCCATAAACCAAAAACTATGGACTATTTTACCACATTTTTCTTAGGAAATCAAGGCATATCTTTTTATATTCTTGTATGTTCTTATGAATTTTATAGATTTTACCAATAAAAACGCACCGTCTTGCGACGGTGCGTTTCTTTGCGCAGGAAATTACATAGGAATAATCATTGCCACAAGACCCAGCAGCAAAATAGCCGCCATTACCAGGCAAATTATCTGTCTGATATTCAATTCTGTCTCTCCTTACTTGCCACACAGCTCTTTGGCAACGGCTACGATATTCTCGCAGGACAGACCAAACTGCTTCAGTAGGTCAACCGCAGGGCCGGAATGACCGAACTCGTCATTGACACCAATACGCCGAACAACCGCAGGGCAATTCTCGGAAACGAAAGAACAAACAGCCTCGCCCAGACCGCCAATAATGGAATGCTCCTCGCAAGTGATAATCTTGCCGCACTCCTTAGCTGCCTTGAGCACCAGCTCCTCGTCAAGGGGCTTGATGGTTGCCATATTGATAACCCGGGCGTGAATGCCCAGCTTTTCCAGCTCTTCACCGGCCAAAATAGCTTCGTAGGTCAACAGACCGTTGGCGATAATGGCTACATCGTTGCCTTCCTTCAGTACCTCGCCCTTGCCAATCTCAAATTTGTAATCCTCGCTGTGGAATACCGGCACAGCCAAACGGCCAAAGCGCAGATACACAGGACCATTGTGGTGGTACGCCGCCTTAACAGCAGCCTTTGCCTCCACATCGTCAGCAGGGCAGATAACGGTCATACCGGGAATGGAACGCATCAGTGCGAAGTCTTCACAGCACTGGTGAGATGCGCCGTCTTCACCAACGGAGATGCCGCCGTGGGTTGCGCCGATCTTTACGTTCAGGTGGGGATAACCAATAGAGTTACGAACCTGCTCAAAAGCGCGGCCTGCAGCAAACATCGCAAAGCTGGAGGCAAAGGGAACAAGACCTGCGGTAGACATACCGGCAGCCATACAAATCATATTGGCTTCCGCAATACCGCAATCGAAGAAACGGTCGGGAAAAGCCTTCTTAAAGGTACCTGTCTTGGTAGCGCCTGCCAGATCGGCATCCAAAACCACTAAGTTTTCGTACTCTGCGCCCAGCTCCTTCAAAGCGTTGCCGTAGCTGTCGCGGGTTGCAACTTTCTTCATATCAGCCATATTTTACGCCTCCAATTCTGCCAGCTTGGCATTTAATTCTGCCATAGCCTGCTCATATTCTGCATCGTTGGGTGCTTTACCGTGCCAGCCGGCATCGTTTTCCATAAAGGAAACATCTTTACCCTTAATAGAGGTAATTACAATTGCGGTGGGCATACCCTTTGTAGCCTTAGCGGTTGCAAAAGCTTCCTCGATAGCGTCAAAGTCGTGGCCGTCGATAGCCAAAGCCTTAAAGCCAAAGGCCTCCAGCTTGCCAACGATGGGGTAAGGACTCATAACATCTTTAATGTCGCCATCAATCTGCAAACCGTTGTTGTCCACAACGATGCAAAGGTTGTCCAGCTTGTAGTGAGCAGCCGCCATGCAAGCCTCCCAAACCTGACCCTCCTGAATCTCGCCGTCGCCCAGCAGGGTGTAAACACGGTTAGCTTTTCCTGTGTGCTTGGCAGCCAGCGCCATACCCACAGCGGTGGAGATACCCTGACCCAAAGAGCCGGTGGACATATCTACGCCGGGAACCATATTCATATTGGGGTGGCCCTGAAGATAGCTGTCAATCTTACGCAGGGTCTTCAGATCCTCTACAGGGAAGAAGCCACGGTGTGCCAAAGTGGCATACAGACCGGGTGCGGTATGTCCCTTACTGAGAACGAAGCGATCCCGGTCTTCCCACTTGGGATTCTTGGGGTCGATGTTCATTTCCTTAAAATACAGATAGGTAAAAATCTCTGTTGCGGACAGAGAGCCGCCGGGGTGGCCTGCCTTAGCAGAGTGGGTAGACTCAATGATACCCATACGGATCTTGCAGGCAGTAATCTGTAGCTGCTTCTTTTCGCTGGAAGTCATAATACTCCTCCTTTATTGTTTTACCGACGCGCGGTATTGTTCACATAGAACTGCAACATACATTTTAACATTTTTTCCCCGCGGTTGCAATACCTTTTCCATAAAAAAGCAAAACCCATCCAATCGTTTGGATGGGTTTT
>JAZRKY010000123.1:0-2845 GCA_045646585.1 Faecousia sp.
GACGGTAGTTTTCGGCAATTTTGCGTACCAGAGCAGCGGCAGACTGCCAGCTGGGCAGCTTCTCGCCAAGGAAGGCATGGAAAACAGTGCCGGAGGTATAGAGGGTCTGGAGCTCGTCCTGAACGTCCAGGGCGGTAAAGATATCCTCGGTGTAACCCACGGGCAGATGGGAGGAATTGGTGTAATAGGGAGTGCTGCCCTCGGATGCGGTGATGATATTGGGGAAATCGGATCTGTCATGCTTGGCAAGACGGAAAGAAGTGCTCTCAGCGGGAGTAGCCTCCAGGTTATAGAGGTCGCCGTAGCGCTCCTGATAATCGCTGAGCTTCTCTCTCATGTGGTTGAGAACCCGCTTGGAAAATTCCTGAGCCTCTTTATGGGTCATATCCTTGCGTATCCAGCAGGCGTTAAGAGCAGCTTCGTTGAGACCCACAAGACCGATGGTAGAGAAGTGGTTATTGAAAGTGCCCAGATAATGCTTGGTGTAGGGGTACAGACCGCTGTCTAAGAGCTTGGTGATAACCTTGCGCTTAACATTTAAGCTGCGGGCGGAGACATCCATAATATGATCAAGGCGCTTATAGAAGTCTGCCTCGTCCTCGGCAAGGTAAGCGATGCGGGGCATATTGATGGTAACAACGCCGATGGAGCCGGTGGACTCGCCGGAGCCGAAGAAGCCGCCGGACTTTTTCCGCAGCTCACGCAAATCCAGACGCAGACGGCAGCACATAGAGCGGACATCGGAGGGCTCCATATCGGAGTTAATGTAGTTGGAGAAGTAGGGCGTGCCGTACTTGGCGGTCATCTCGAACAGGAGCTTGTTATTCTCCGTGGGAGACCAGTCAAAATCACGGGTGATGGAGTAGGTGGGGATGGGGTACTGGAAGCCGCGGCCGTTGGCGTCGCCCTCAATCATAATCTCGATGAAGGCGCGGTTTACCATATCCATTTCCTTTTTGCAATCGCCGTAGGTAAAGTCCATTTCCTTACCGGCAACGATGGCGGGCATATTCTCCAAATCTCTGGGAACGGTCCAGTCTAAAGTGATGTTAGTAAAGGGCGCCTGCGTACCCCAGCGGGAGGGGGTGTTTACACCGTAAATGAAGGACTGAATGCACTGCTTGTCTTCCTTTTGGGTGAGGTTGTCCACCTTAACAAAGGGAGCAAGGAAGGTATCAAAAGAGGAGAAGGCCTGAGCGCCTGCCCATTCGTTCTGCATAATGCCGAGAAAATTAACCATCTGGTTGCAGAGGGTGGAAAGGGGGGCGGCGGGGGAGGAGGTAATCTTGCCGGGGATGCCGCCAAGACCCTGCTGGATCAGCTGCTTTAAGCTCCAGCCTGCGCAGTAGCCGGTGAGCATAGAAAGGTCGTGGATGTGAATATCGCAGTTACGGTGGGCAGCGGCAATTTCCTCATCGTAAATCTCAGACAGCCAGTAGTTGGCGGTGATTGCGCCGGAGTTGGAGAGAATCAGACCGCCAACGGAATAGGTAACGGTGGAATTCTCCTTTACACGCCAGTCCAGCGCCTTTAAGTACTGGTCAACGGTGTCTTTGTAGTTAAGTAAGGTAGAGCCGATATTACGCAGCTTTTCTCTCTGCTTACGGTACAGAATGTAGGCCTTGGCAACGGATTCGTAGCCACCTTGGGAAAGCACGGTTTCCACACTGTCCTGAATGTCCTCCACGGAAATGTAGCCGTCTTTGATTTTGGGAATAAAGTGGCTGGTTACCTTAATGGCTAAAAAGTCGATTACACTGTCGGTGTAAGGGGTTTGGGTGGCATCAAATGCTTTTTGAATGGCGCTGGCAATCTTAACCATATCAAAGGCGACCACTGCGCCGTCTCTTTTTGTTACCTGATACATAGTTTTCTCCTCCGTTTATATTCCCCGCAGCTGTGCGCTGGGGGTGTGAATTTTTGCGATTTCCAAAAGATCAGTCATCTCTTCTTTGTCAAAGGCGCGAAGCTCTGCCCCGGAGAGCAGATTGCCGCTATCTTTGAAGACTTGCAGAAAATAGCGCTTTGCGCCGGCTATCCAGTAAGACAGCTCCTGGATGCTTTCCTTTGTGTGCAGACCCTTTACTGCGGTGGTGCGAAATTCGTAGTCCACCACACCGGACATCAGAAAATCCCGGCTTTTTTCTATGGCGGCTATATCCGGCTTAGAAACGCCGGTGGTTGCGGCATAGAGGGCAGGGGAATTTTTAATGTCCATCGCCACATAATCCGCAAGCCCCTCGGAAACAATTTGCGCAAGAAGGTCAGGATTTGTGCCGTTGGTGTCTACCTTGATGGCATAGCCCAAAGACCGCACTTTTTTAAGGAAAGGCAGTAACTGGGGGTACAGCAGCGGCTCGCCGCCGCTGATAACCACGCCGTCCAAAAGACCCTGCCGCTTTTTCAAAAAAGACAAGATCTCTTCTTCTGCGTAAAGGCTTTCTGCATCCACGTTTACAAGGGATGCGTTGTGGCAAAAGGGGCATCGCAGGTTGCAGCCACGCACAAAAAGGATGCAGGCGACTTTACCGGGAAAATCCAAAAGAGTTAAGCTTTGCATACCGGCAAAATCCATAATAAGCTCCTTTCTGTACGCAGTGGCGCTCTCATAAGATAGCATATATAGTGCCATATGTCAACATAAAACACTATATTTTGTGGTCAAAATACCAAAAATCTTTCTATTGTGGAAAAAGGGCGAAAAAGACCCCGATACAAGGACTTGTATCGGGGATTGGGGATTATTTCAGCAAAAGCTCTGCAATTTGGATGGTGTTGGTGGCAGCACCCTTGCGGACCTGGTCGCCGCAGCACCACAGGCAGATGCCGTTTTCATCCGTCAGAT
>JAZRKY010000124.1:0-4529 GCA_045646585.1 Faecousia sp.
GTGTCCAAAATATCCAAAAGCACTTCCCTGGCAGAGGCAAACCGCTGGCTCTCAGCTAAGGTTTCAATCACAAAGCGGAAGTCGGATCGTAGCCATGTCGTTCTGTGAGCCAAGGAGTTGCAAAGCTGTATTGTCTTCCTAAGACCGCTTGGCCTCCGACTTGTGTCCAAAATATCCAAAAGCACTTCCCTGGCAGAGGCAAACCGCTGGCTCTCAGCTAAGGTTTCAATCACAAAGCGGATAAGGGTCTTGGGAACGGAGGCGTTTACGCCATACATACTCATATGGTCGCCGTTATAGGTGCACCAGCCCAACGCCAGCTCGCTAAGATCCCCTGTTCCCACCACAATACCGCCATGAATGCCGGCATAATCCATCAGCACCTGGGTGCGTTCCCGGGCTTGGGCATTTTCGTAGGTGGCGTCAAACTTATTTTCAGCTTGTCCAATATCGGCAAAATGCACCTTCACCGCATCCCGAATGGGAATTTCCTTTACCGTAACCCCCAGCTTTTCCATAAGGGTCAGGGCGTTCTGATAGGTGCGGTCGGTGGTGCCGAAGCAGGGCATCGTAATGCCGTGAACATCGGAAGCCGGACGACCCAAAATCGCCATCGCCTCCACCGCCACCAACAGCGCCAACGTAGAATCCAAACCGCCGGAAACGCCGATAACCGCCTTGCTCCCCACCGTTTTTAACCGCTGGGCAAGACCCCGCGCCTGAATTTCAAAGACCTCCCGGCAGCGAACTGTCCGCATATCGTGGGTCTGAGGTACAAAAGGCAGCTTTGTCAGTTCATAAAGACTGCCATCACTGCGGGGATTGCCGCCGCAGGCAATCACGCGGCATTGCTGGGCTGCCACACCGGCATAGCCGTTTTTCTGCCGCAAATAACGGAGCTTTCCCAAATCGCTGTCGCAAACCATCAGATAGCCCGCGTCTAAAAGATGCTTATTTTCTTTTAATATCTTACCTTTTTCCGCCACAATGCTGTGCCCGGAGAACACCGTATCCTGGGTAGACTCGGTATAACCGGCGCTTACCAGCACATAGGTGCAGCAATTAGCCGCAGACTGACTGCACACCAGCTCCTGCCGTCTTGCCCGCTTGCCTACCAGCTCATTAGACGCAGAGAGGTTAAGAATTACCTCTGCGCCGGCAGCTACCAGCCGTGCAGAAGGCGATACAGGCCGCCAAAGGTCCTCGCAAATCTCCACGCCGAAAATGGTTCCGTCCGCCAAAGAAAACAGCAAATCGCTGCCGATCGGCACATCCTGCCCGGCGCAAGTGATGTTGGAAACCAGGAGCTTGGATGCAGGGGCAAACCAACGGCTCTCCCCCATTTCTCCGGCAAGGTAGGTTTTCGGCACAATGCCCCGGATACAGCCTGCGGAAATTACAGCCGCGCAGTTGTAGAGCAAACCGCCAAGGCGCAGCGGCACGCCCAAAACCACCGTCAGCGCAGGATATTCTTTAGTATAAGCGGCAACGGTTTTAAGACCCTCCTCTGCGCTGCGCAGAAGAATATCCTGCAAAAACAAATCTGAGCAAGTATAGCCGGTAATAGCCAGCTCCGGCAGCACCAAAAGGTCGCTGCCTGCTTCCTCTGCCCTATCCAGCCAAGCGCAAATGTCCTCAGTGTTTTTCACCGGGTTTCCCACCTGCACCTCAGGAACGGCGCAAGCAATTCGTATAAAATCCAGCATAGGTTTTCCTCCCAATGCAATCTATATAGGTCTATCATACCACATTTTAGGAAAAAAGCAACAAAATGTCCCGGACAAAAATCCGGGACATTTCATTTATTCCTTACAGCCGGCGCAATTTCCGCCGCACTTTCCGCTATAGGGACAGCCGATGCACTTTTGACCGCCTTTTTTGGCTTTCACTATGTAAAATACCGCGCCGCCAATAATAGCTGCAAGAATCAGCGCCACAATTATATCCGCACTGTTCATCGGTATGCCTCCTTTTGTGATTATTTCCTTGCGCCTGCAAATTCCTTTTTTGCCTTTGTATTGGAGCGCAAACCCAATACAACCACCGCCGCAATAATGGCGATTACGGCAATCAAGCCTGCCACAAAGCCCGTACCCACCGTACCGGCGGTAAGAACCGTACCTACCTGATATACCAAAAACGACAGCACATAGGCAACGGCAAACTGTAAGCCGATACCGGCAAAGAGCCACTTTTTGCTCTTGATTTCCGCGTTCATCGCGCCGATTGCCGCGAAACAAGGGGGCGTAAAGAGGTTAAAAATCAAATAAGCCAAGCCTGCAGCCACGGTAATGCCCAAAACAGCCTCGCCGTTGCCGGTCTGCAGCAGCTCAAAGTCCTCATTAACAGCCAATGCGGTAAATACCGCGCCCAAGGTGCCAACTACCTCTTCCTTTGCGATAAAGCCGGTAACTGCCGCAGCCGCCAGCTGCCACATACCAAAGCCCAGAGGAATCAGAAGAACAGCAAAGGGTGTAGCAATATCGTGAAGAATGGACTCGGTAGCTTCTACTTCCTGAAGCGACCAGGAGTAGTTTAACATAATGGTAACCGCCGCATTACACAAAAGAATAATCGTACCCGCCTTTACGATATACGACCAGCCCCGGGCGCACATAGATTTTGCGGCGTTCCACAAGGAAGGTACTTTATACTCCGGAAGCTCAATAATAAAGAACGACTTTTTGAACTTATAGCCGGAAATCCACCGAATGAGCAGCGCACCGAAAAATACCAGCAAAATTCCTGCAAAATACATCACAGGCGCAACCCAAGTAGATTCCGGGAAGAAAAGCCCGGCAAGGAGCGCAATCACGGGAATTTTTGCGCCGCAAGGGATAAAGGGTGTCAGCATAGCAGTGGCTCTGCGCTCCCGCTCATCCCGAATGGTGCGGCAGGCCATAATACCGGGTACAGAGCAGCCCGTACCCACTACCAAAGGAATGATAGACTTGCCGGACAGACCCACCTTCTTAAAGATGGGGTCCAGCACTACGGAAACACGAGCCATATAGCCGCAATCCTCCAGCAGCGCCAGTAGGAAGTACATTACCATCACCAGCGGCAGGAAGCCCACTACCGCACCTACACCGCCGATAATGCCATCAATAATAACCGTCTGGAAAATGGGTGCAACATTGGCGCCCTCTAACAGACCGCCGACCCACTCACCGAACATCTCAATATAAGTTACAAGTCCGGGAATCACCGTACCGTTTGCAAATTCGTAGCCCTCTGCCAGCCACACGCCGGGACCGACCTGAGAAATCCAGAACACAAGATACATCACCGCCGCGAAAATGGGAATACCTGCCAGCGGATGGGTAAGCACCGCGTCAATTTTATCCTGGAAATTGCGGTCCTTGGTCAGCACCTTTCGGGTCTCTACCTTTTTTACAATGCCATTTACAAAAGCAAAACGCTTCTTATCCGCCTCTAAAACGGCAGATTTGTCAGAAAGGTCAACATTTCCTTGGCTATAGGGCGCAACCGGCGCTTTACCGATGACAGAAACCGCCGCATCCACCAGTTCCTTTAAGCCGTCGCCTGTGGTGGAGGTGGTGTCAATCACCGGGCAGCCCAGCTTTTTGGCAAGGGCAGCGGTGTCAATCTCCGTCTCCTTCTTCTCATTGATGTCGTGCTTGTTCAGCGCAACCACCATAGGAATCCCAAGCTCCAAAAGCTGGGTGGTAAAAAACAGGCTGCGACTTAAATTGGTGGCATCCACAATGTTGATAATCGCATCGGGCGCCTCATTTTTTACATAATCACGGGTAACGCTCTCCTCAGAGGTAAAGGGCGACATAGAGTATGCGCCGGGCAGGTCAACGGCGAGGATTTCCCTATCCCCCGCATATACCTTTTTCATAGGCGCATCCTTTTTATCCACCGTAACACCTGCCCAGTTGCCAACCTTTTCACTGCGACCGGTGAGGGCATTATACATCGTTGTTTTTCCGGAATTGGGATTGCCCGCAAATGCAATTCTCATCTTTTTTCCTCCTGAATAAAAGTTATTATCTATATGCAGTTAGCTTCCGCTAACCGAGTGTCAAAAACAGGTCGGCAGCCTGCCCCGGCATTTTTTCAGCCGAGTATAATCGCCGCTGCCAACTGATTGTCGATATTATATCTACCGTCCTTAATGGAAACCGTGCAGCCCCCCCGCCGGCGGGAAATCACCGTAATGGGCTCGCCACTGTAGCACCCAAGAGAAAACAGAAAGCTGTTAAGCTCCTCGTCATCGGTCTCAATAGCAGAAATGATATATTCTTTTCCCAACTCTGCCCCGGTCAAATTCATAAAACCGATCTCCTTTCTCTTTATAAGTTAGCTTATGCTAACTGCTCGCCCAAAATTACAGTTAGTCTCTGCTAACCTCAAATATAATACTCCCCTTTCCCCCGTTTGTCAATAGCTATTTGAAAATTTATCCAATATTTCTGTTATCTCGTAGGGGCGATTCACGAATCGCCCGCCAATCCCTTCCCCCGGGGGGAAGGTGCCCCGCAGGGGCGGATGAGGAATGC
>JAZRKY010000125.1:0-5011 GCA_045646585.1 Faecousia sp.
AAACAGGGGAGATAGGGTTTTTTGGAGCATTTCCCAAGCCTTTTGGTCGCTTTTTGCCTGCTTTACCGCTTCTTCCCCGGAAAGCCCTGCAAAGGGGGCGGGAGCGATGGGCTTTTTGGGGGCGGTGGGCAGCGCCTTTTCCTGGAGTATCGCCCATTTTTCCTGTAAAAGGGCAAGCTGAGAAAGTTTGTATTTCGTTTCCTCTGCCGAGGGCTGGGAGGAAAGCATTTTCTCCGTTTCTGCGATTTTTGCGTTTAAGCGGGCGGTTTCTGCCTTGGCGCCGGTAAGGAGAGAGGCTTCCTGCTCTGCTTTTTGATACAGCAGGTGAGCTTTGTGGTTATTGAGGGCGGAAAGCTTCGTTTTTAAGGCAGCCTTGCGGGTGTTTAGGGCTTCCTCGTTTGCAGAAATGGTTTCAATTTGGCGGAGAATGCCAATAATTTCCTCTTTTTCCCGCTCTGCTTCCGGGAGCTTGCCGGTTTTATTGTGCCGGCAGGCATTTTTTAGCTTATTGAGAGCTTCGGTGAGGGTATTTTCTGCGCCGCTTTCGTCGCCGGTGGTAACTAAGGCGTTTAAGCGGTCGCGCAGAGCGCCATCGTCGGTTACAGGCAGATCCGTAAGGCGCAAAAAGGCTGTGCGGGTGAATACGCTCTTATCAATGCCTAAGAGCATTTTGCCGCAGTTGGCGGCATTCAGCTCGGCAACCGGCAGACCTGTTTTTGTTTCAAAGGCCTGGAATGCCCCAAAGGGGATTCTGCCCTGGGTGCTGCGCTGGATGGTAATATCCTTTCCTTGCCAGCAGATGTCAATACTGCCTTCCATAGGAAGTCCTGACCAGGGGGCGTATTTTTCCTTGACGGCGATGGTGTCTTTGGTGGTGCGTTCCTTGGTGTCGATGCCGTAGAGCATAGCAACAATAAAGGCGCACCAAGTGCTTTTGCCCCATTCGTTGGGAGCCTCAATGATATTAAGACCGGGCTTTAATGCTAAGGTGGCTTTTTCCAATTTGCCGAAGGTGGCTGTCATTTTATAGATTTTCAAGGCAGAGCCACCTCCTCACAGTCTAAGATTTGCCGGGAAATGCGGGCGGCTAACGCCAGCACCCGGGCATCTTCCTCGTTTGCGTTTTCCAGGGCGTTTTTAAGCAGCGAAAAGTATTCGCCTGCAAAGCTATCCTCTCCCAAGTCCTTCCAAATGTCTAAGGGGGGCTGGGTTTGATCCCGGAGAATAAGGTGGGCATAGCCCTCTGCAAGGGCGGAAAGGTCAATCGGCTCGCTGTGCCCGGTGAGAGAAATGCGGTAATAGTTGCCATCGTCCACCGGGGGCAGAAGGGTAGAAAGGGCGTCCTGTGCTGTGGTAGAAATGGGGGAGGTCAGGTCGTAAAAGGTGGGAAGCCCCAAGGGTACAAACCGGGGGGCGGAGAGGTCATCGGTGTCCACGATATACACGCCCTTTTCGCCGCATTCCCCAAAATCCTTGCCCATCGGACAGCCGGGGAAGGCGCAGAGGGTAGAGCCAGCTGTGAAATAATCCCCCTTGTGGATATGACCGAGGGCTAAATAATCCAGTCCGCTTTCCGCTATCTGCTTCTTGGTGATGGAGCAGTAGGGGGAGCGGGGGGTGATGTCGCCGTGAAGTATGGCGATTTGCAGACCCTCGCCTTGGGCGGTAAAGCCATTTAATAGACCCGGGCAGTCTATGGAGGTGTAGCCTGCGCCGTAGACAGTGATATCATCAAGGGAAACGGCTTCCATTTGGGGATTTTTGAAAATGTGGACATTTTCGGGGAAAAGCTCCCGGATATAGGGGCTTTCCGGACACAAAAAGTCGTGATTTCCCGGGGAAATGAAAACCGGCACTTCCATAGCCTGCAGCGCGTCGCAGACAGCGCGATAGCTCTTTGGGGTGTATGCGCCGTCGAACAGGTCGCCGGAGAGGAGCACCAAGTCGCACTTTTCCCGCCGGCAGATTTCGGCAATCCGGCTGGGAATGGAAAGAAGCGCGTCCTTTAATTCCTCGCAGCCCGACAGGGGGGCATCTAAGTGCCAGTCCGCGCTATGGAGAATTTTCATAGGCTTACCCTTTCTGCGGATTTGCATAGTCCGCTACTACTGTCAATGGTGAAAAGCACCGCTTCCATTTTGGTCTCGCCCTCCGCCCAGCGGTAGCGCTCGGGTAGGTCGCCACGGAATCGGTTGTAGGACAGCTCCGGGCGGATGCCCAAAACGGAGTGCTTTGGACCTGTCATACCCAAGTCCGTTACATAGCCTGTCCCCTTGGGAAGGACTTGGGCGTCAGCGGTGGGAACGTGGGTGTGGGTACCCCAGAGGGCGGATACGCGACCGTCTAACATATACCCAAGAGCCAATTTTTCTGAGGTGGCTTCGGCGTGGAACTCCACCAAGATGATTTTTGTAGTAATATTTTTGAGGATTTTCTCCACCTGGAGGAAGGGGTTATCGGGGGTGTAGTCCATATTTACCCGACCAATCAGGTCAATGACCGCCACATCGCCGGCCTTTGTGTCCACCACGCAAACACCCTCGCCGGGGGTTTGGGGGGCGTAGTTATACGGGCGGAGGATACGGCGGTTGTCCTCCATATAGGGTACGATTTCCCGCTTGGAGAAGGTGTGGTTGCCAAGAGTGATGATGTCTGCGCCGGCATCGAATATCTGCTCTGCCTGGTCGGGGGTGATGCCCACCACCGAGGCGTTTTCGCCGTTGACAACGGTAAAGTCTGCATTATATTTGCGGATGAGCTTTCGCAGATTTTTTTGGATTTCAGAAAGTCCGGGTTTGCCCACCACATCGCCTACGCAAAGCACACGAAAGTCCATAAAAGTTCCTCGATTCTAAGGGTTTTTTATTAGTATACACCAAAAGGGGAAAGGTTGCAAGGGAATTGACAATGGACAATTGACAATTAAGGTGTCGGCGATGCCGACGGGATAACCCCCCCGGGGGAAGGGAACCTCATCCGTCAGCCTGTTCGGCTGACACCTTCCCCAGAGGGGAAGGGATGGCGGGCGATTCATGAATCGCCCCTACGGTGTTGTACGAAAGTGCCTACCGGGAGATTGCCACGGGCATAAATGCCCTCGCAATGACAAGGAAAATTGACAATGGACAATTGACAATTGACAATTAAGGTGTCGGCGATGTTGGCGGGTTTGGAATGCAGAATGCAGAATTAATGTGTCGGCTACGCCGACGGATTTTGATTGCACCGTCGGTGGGGACTGTAGGGGCGGATGCCCGCATCCGCCCGCGGGTCGATGAGGGCATCGACCCCTACGGGTTCTGACGAGGTGCGGTGTTGCGGGACGGGCGATTCGTGAATCGCCCCTACGGGTTCTGACGGGGGTGCGAAATAAATTGTCAATTAAAAAAGCACCCTTGCGGGTGCTTTTCTTACTTTTGATATTCAAATTCCAAGTCGTAGATGCTGACGGTGTCGCCGTCCTCGATGCCCATTTCCTCTAACCGCTTAAACAGTCCGCACTTGCGAAGCTGCAGGTCGAAATAGTTTCTTGACTCGTAATCGTCAAAGTTGATGTTGACCACCAGTCGCTCCAGCCAAGTGCCGGAAATGACCCAGGTAGAGCCCAAATGGTCGATTTCAAAGGCGGTGGGGTCGCTGGGCAGCTCGATGACCTCTACATACTCCGGCTCGTAAATGGTTACGGGGGGGAGGGTTGCCAGCTTGTTCGCCACCACGCGCATTAAATTCTTTGTGCCTTGGGTTGTGCCAGCGGAGATTTCGTATAGCTGGCAGCCCTTTGCTTCCACATGGGCGCGCAGGCGCTCCAGGTTATCGGAATCGGGGGGCAGTAAGTCAGTTTTGTTGGCGGCTACAATCATCGGGCGGTCAGAAAGGTCTACGGAGTAGTTTTCCAGCTCCTGGCAGATGGCGTCAAAGTCCGCTACCGGGTCTCTGTCCTCACTGCCGGACACATCCACCACATGAACCAGCAAGCGGCAGCGGTCAATGTGCCGCAAGAAGTCGTGTCCCAGACCTGCGCCGTCGGCCGCGCCCTCGATAATGCCGGGAATGTCCGCCATTACAAAGGATACGCCCTCGTCTACATAGATAACGCCCAAATTGGGGAAAAGGGTGGTGAAGTGGTAATTTGCGATTTTGGGGCGGGCGTTGGAGGTAACGGAAAGGAGCGTGGATTTGCCCACATTGGGGAAGCCCACAAGACCTACATCGGCAAGGAGCTTCAGCTCCAAAATGATTTCCCGTTCCTGACCGGCAAGACCGGCTTTGGCAAATCGGGGAACCTGCCGGGTGGGGGTGGCAAAGTGGTTATTGCCCCAGCCGCCACGACCGCCTCGGGCGATACAAAATTCCTCGATTTCGGACATATCCACGATGACCTGCCCGGAGGCTGCGTCCTTGACGACTGTGCCCCGGGGGACATTGATAATTAAATTCTCGCCCCGCTTGCCACTCATATTCCGGCCTTGACCGTTGGCGCCCGCCTGGGCTGCGTATTTGCGCTTGTAGCGGAAGTCCAAGAGGGTGGACATATGGTCGCTGATTTTTAAGATGACGCTGCCGCCGTGGCCGCCGTCGCCGCCGTCAGGACCGCCGGAGGCAACATATTTTTCTCTGTGAAAGGCGACTGCACCGTCGCCGCCGCGACCGCCAATGACGGTAATGCGGACTTTATCGACAAACATTTCCATAGGTTTCCTCCGGAAACAATTGACAATGGACAATTGACAATTGACAGTTTAGGTGTCGGCTACGCCGACAGATTGATGTCTTGGCTCTCCCTTTGGGAGAGCTGGCAAAAATCTTTGATTTTTGACTGAGAGGGCAACCCTCTCCGCCCCAGTTTATGAACTGGGGCACCAATGAATCAAGGTATGATTGCCACCGGCAATCATTGATATTTTGATTCGCTGCGCGGAGCACCACGGCGGCAAGCAGATGCCCACTGGGCATCTGCATTTAGATGGGTTCGAGTCCTTTTTCGTTACCAATAAGAAAAGGCACCCCAGAG
>JAZRKY010000126.1:0-12956 GCA_045646585.1 Faecousia sp.
GCTTGGCCTCCGACTTCATGGGAATAGTCTGGTATGAGGTGATTTGATGCAGTATTGCAGAAAATGTCCGAATGCGGTGGCGGAAATTCGGGGTGGAATGGAAGTACCGCAATTGACTGGATGTGTTCGATTCTATCAAGAGAACGGATGCGTGTTGATTGAGGCGAGGATTTCTGGTTTGCCAAAAGAAAGTGAAACGGGATTCTTCGGGTTCCATATTCATCAAGGGGAAAACTGCTCCGGAGCAGACTTTTCCGGCACAGGCAGCCATTATAATCCCGCAGGGCGCCCCCATCCCGACCACGCTGGCGACTTGCCACCCTTAATTCGGTGCAGAGGAAACGCATATTTGTCTGTAAGAACAGACCGATTTTCTGTAAATGATATTATTGGACGAACAGTGGTAATACACAGCGACCCTGATGACTTTTGCTCTCAGCCTGCCGGCAATGCCGGAGAGAAAATAGCCTGCGGTGTAATCCGTAAAGCGCGGTAACAGCTTAACAGCACCAACCATATGGACCAAAGTAATTAAGTTAGTGTCATTGCGAACCAGCGACCGATGTCGCTGGTGTGGCAATCTCAAGAATCAGGATTACAGTTTGAGATTCCCACGCCAGTGTACGCACTGGCTCGGAATGACAATAAGGCTTAACTTAATGACATTGCCCCTGTGGGATGGTGCTGATTTTTGCTGTGGCGTTGTTCTGCTTGCCAACCAGTTTTATCTCACAAGATATTTCCCAAACGGCAGTAGTACTTTTATATCTGCCGTTGGTTTCTGTAACGGTTACCTGGGTTTTGCCGGAACCGCCATCACATAGGGCAACTTTAAGTGTTCCTTTTCCTGCATCGTCTATTTTATTGTTCTCCCAAACCTCCACTTCGATTTGCAGGAAAGTAAAAAAATTCCAGGCTGTAGGTTATTGTTTGTCCGTTCTTGATGGGCTTACCGTCATAAGTATAGGTAAATGACCAGTCATTTCCCACGCAGTTGTTGGAGATTTTCTTGGTTTTGAATGTTATTTGATAGATACCGTAGGTATAGTTTCCTTCGGGAACTTCCGGTGTTTGCTCGATAACGGAATAAGCATACAAAAAAAGCGCAAGCATACAGACGATGCAAAGGATTTGTTTCATATCTCTACCTCATTAAAAAAGCACACCCGTGAGGGTGTGCCGAAAAAGTGCTACATCCTCGCTTGTTGCCACACAAACCATCCACTACTCGCATAGGGGAAATAAGGAGAGCACCTTTTACCAAGGTAGTCTCCCCCTAAACGAGTAATAGTTATTCGGTTTATGTGGCACAGTTATTCTACCACAGGAGAAAAGAAATGTAAAGAAAAAAGCGCGCCCGGGTTTTGCCGGAAGCACCATCACAAAGGGCGACTTTGAGTGTTCCTTAATTAAAAAAGCACACCCGTGAAGGTGTGCCGAAAAAGTGCTTCCCTCGGTTTCGCTACCACACTACACCGATAAATATCCGCAAAGGGATAGAGAGAACACCTTTTACCAAGGTAGTTTCTCCCTTTGCAGATATAGATATTTATCGCATATTAAAGTGTAGTGTGGTATGTTCATATACTACCACAACAAAACCGAAATGTAAAGATAAAAAGCGTCGCCCCGGTTAGTCCGCAATGTTAATAGTCTCGTTGTCATTCCGAGCCAGTGCACTTAAGTGGCGTGGGAATCTCAAACGGTAACCCTGATTCTTGAGATTGCGAACCAGCGACCGACGTCGCTGGTTCGCAATGACACTAACGTAATGACATTGCCCATAAGACGGTATCCTTTTTATAGTAAAATGTATAATGTCTGCACATACTATTTCCGGTGATGATAAATGGATTCTGTTTGGAACGAAAATGTGCAAATGCCACGTTTTCCGCAGCTGGAGAATGACCTACGCATAGATGTGCTGATTATCGGCGGCGGACTTGCCGGGCTTTTGTGCGCTTGGAATTTGAAGCAAAAAGGCACAAATTGCGTATTGATTGAGGAAAACCGCCTTATGAGTGGTGTCAGCGGCAGGACGACGGCAAAGCTAACCAGCCAGCACGGACTTATTTACGGAAAACTGCTGAAAAAATTTGGGGAAGAAAAAGCAAAGCTATATTGGCAGGCAAATGAGGACGCCTTGGGGGCATTCAAAGAGCTGGCAGAAAGTGCAGATTTTGATTTTACGACGGAAAATAGCAATATTTACGCCACAGGGGATACGAAAAAGCTGGAAGAGGAAATGGCGGTCTATGAGAAGTTGAAAATCCCTGCCAAATGGGAAAATACCCTGCCCCTGCCGTTCCCGGTTACAGGCGCGCTTTGTTTTGAAGATCAGGCGCAGTTTCACCCTATGAAGCTGGCGGCAGAGCTTTCAAAGGATTTGCCAATTTATGAAAATACCAAGGCGCTTTCCTTTTTAGGCGACCGGGTACAAACACCAAAAGGCGTTATTACCGCAGAAAAAATCATTGTGGCAACCCATTTTCCCTTGATAAACAAGCACGGCTCTTATTTTCTCAAGCTATATCAGCAGCGCTCCTATGTCATAGCATTGGAAAACGCTCCGCAGGTTCCCGGGATGTATTTGGATTGCGCGGAGAACGGCTTGTCCATCCGCAACGCTGGGAAATGGCTGCTTTTGGGCGGCGGCGGGCATCGCACAGGAAAACAGGGCGCAGGCTGGAAACTACCTATGTCGGTGGCGGAGGAATTTTATCCCCAAGGCGAGGTTGTGGCCCGATGGGCGACCCAGGACTGTATGACCTTGGATGCCTTGCCCTATATCGGGCAATATAGCAAAGCAACACCCAACCTTTTTGTGGCAACAGGTTTTCAAAAGTGGGGGATGACTACTTCAATGGTATCGGCTATGCTTTTGACGGATTTGATTTTGGAGAGAGAAAATCCCTACGCAGAACTGTTTTCCCCCTCCCGCAGCATTTTGCACAAGCAGCTACTATGCAACGGCGTAGAAACTACGGTGAATTTACTTCGCCCCACAACACCGCGATGCCCCCATTTGGGCTGCGCGCT
This sequence comes from Faecousia sp., assembly GCA_045646585.1. Lineage (GTDB taxonomy): Bacteria > Bacillota > Clostridia > Oscillospirales > Oscillospiraceae > Faecousia. The sequence continues at coordinate 3,040 of JAZRKY010000126.1, forward strand.
AAAATGGAATGAAGCGGAGCATTCCTGGGATTGTCCTTGCCACGGCTCCCGGTTTGATGAAGAAGGCAAGCTGCTCAATAACCCCGCCACCGATGATTTGAAATGTCCTCCAAAACAATAATAAAAGGGTCTGTTGCACCATTTTGCAACAGACCCTAAAATTATGCAATTGTCTACTTCTTACGGATGTAGGGGCGGTCATTGACCGCCCGCGGGCGACTATTAGTCGCCTCTACATAGTTTATCAAACTTTTTCAATAGTTTGCAAGAGACCTTTTTATCAATTTACGGTTTTCAGTAAAGTTTTTAAGGCGTCTTGCATTCTCACTTGGGCATCTGGCGGATAGATAAGATGTCCGCAGCCTTGCAGCATAATATGTTGAATATTGGGGTTTTTCAGCAGGTGATGGCTGGTGCTGCGGCGCACCAACTCGTCGTCATAGCTTTGGAAAGCAAAAGCGGGCAGGGATAAGCCTTCAAAACGCTTTTTCGATTGCTGGCATAGTACCAAAAGCTCTAAAAACCGGGGAATCCAGCCAAGATACCGCCATAAATGCTTATCGGGCTGGGGGCTGGCGGCAGCTTTGAGACCGTCATCGGTGGGATGACCGGGTATCAATCGCCCAAAGCTCCATCGCAGAGCGGAGGGGGTCAGCTTGGGGGCAACCCACACCCGCAGAGGTACATTGATGAATAAAAAGGCTTTCACTTCCGGGTGCCGCTGCGCGGCTTCGCAGGTTAGCAGCGTACCCATAGAGTGGGCAACCACAATAACCCGTCGATGGGTGCGGCAAAGCGCAGCCATATGGGTTTCCACCTTTTCTTTCCACGCTTTCATAGAGGCTTTGGAAAAGTCCTGAACAGTAGCGCCGTGTCCCGGGAGCAAAATGTTGACAACGGATATGTTTTCCGGGATTATTTCCAGCAGAAAATCAAAATGGCGGGGTGTACCCAAAATGCCGTGAACCATCAGTATAGCGGTATCCGCGCCGGGAACAATACGAATATGCGGGCTGTGCATATACACCCCTCCTTTTTCTTAGCATAACACGTAAAGGGGGAAAAAGCAATAATGGGACGGGTTTAATTGGATTTCCAGAGAATTTCCATTGATAATTGGGTTATAATTTGACTTTTAATGATAGATATTCTATAATAAAATAGCCTATGTGTAAGCATTTTTATATCTGGAACAAAAAACCAAAGCGGTCTTCAATGGGCGATTATACAGAAAAAGAGAAGGATATCCATATGTATAAATCCTTTCTGAAAAGAGTTGTTGACATATTTCTTTCTGCACTGGGAATTATGGTTTTGGCTTTTCCGATGCTGATGTTGGCGCTGGCAATTAAGATAGATTCACCGGGACCTGTGTTTTTTCGGCAGAAGCGTGTTGGCATACATAAAACCCATTTTAATATCTTAAAATTCCGCACAATGCGGATAGATACACCCCGGGATATGCCCACCCATATGCTGGAAAACCCGGAGAAGTGGATTACCAAAATGGGAAAGTTTCTGCGCAAAACCAGCTTGGATGAGCTTCCTCAAATTTTTAATATTTTTATCGGTCAAATGTCAATCATCGGTCCTCGTCCTGCGCTTTGGAATCAGTACGATTTGCTGGAGGAAAGAGATAAGTACGGTGCAAACGATGTACTCCCCGGACTTACCGGCTGGGCGCAGATCAATGGTCGCGATGAGCTGGAAATTTCTGTAAAAGCCCGCTTAGACGGCGAATATGTGGAAAAAATGAGCTTTTTCTTCGATTGCAGATGCTTCCTTGGCACAATAACGGCTGTGCTTGGCTCTAAAGGGGTTGTAGAGGGCGGCGCAGGAGAAATGAACAAAGAAAAAGAGGCTGCTAAATGAGCTTGGTAAGTGTGGTTGTTGCTACCTATAGGAGAGAGGAGGAGCTACAAAAAGCTCTCAAATCCTTAGGGTTGCAAAGCTATCCCGACATAGAAATTGTCCTTGTGGACGACAATGGAGAAGCGGATTGGAACGGAAAAGTATCTGCGATTGTAGATGCTTTTGGGAAAGAATTTCCTGGAGTTTTGCTGCGGCATATTATGAATTCCCCCAACCAAGGCTCCGCCAAAACCCGCAATATCGGTATAGAGGCCGCCAAGGGCGAATATATCACTTTCTTGGACGATGACGATGTGTATTTGTCGGATAAGGTGAAAAAACAGGTCGCGTTTATGAAAAACGGCGGCTATGACTACTCCATTACAGACCTGGTGCTTTATAACGAGGAGAACAAAGAAATTGACAGGCGAATCCGCACCTATATAAAAGATACGGCCATTTCTTCGCTGCGGATGTACCACCTGAAATATCATATGACCGGCACGGACACAATGATGTTCAGGAAAGAATACCTAACCCAAATCGGCGGCTTTGCGCCCATAGATGTGGGGGACGAGTTTTACTTAATGCAGAGAGCTATCGAAGGTGGCGGAAAATTCGGCTATCTTCCCGGCTGCGAAATCAAAGCCTATGTACATACCGGGGAAGGCGGTCTTTCCAGCGGCGACGGAAAAATAAAGGGCGAAAATGCTCTATATGAATACAAAAAGACATTTTTTGATAAGTTATCCGCAAAAGATATTTGTTATATCAAAATGCGGCATTATGCTGTAATTGCTTATGCAGAGCTGAGGAGAAAAAACTATGCGGATTTTTTGGTGAATGCGCTAAAGTCCTTTGTTATATCCCCGATAGGGTTTTTATCAATGCGCAAATAAAGCAAGCGGTGTATCCTGTTGCTCGCCAGTGCCTTTGCGCCAATGCTCAGCGATACCGTTGTAATGTGAAAACTGCTTTTGAGGTTATGAATAATGCAACTGGAATTATTGAAAAAGAACCTTGTGGAGATGCTGCTGTGGTTTCACAGCATTTGTGAAGAAAATCACCTGACATATTATATGCTGGGGGGGACTATGCTGGGCGCAGTGCGCCACGGTGGCTTTATTCCGTGGGATGATGACATTGATATCGGTATGCCGCGGGAGGACTATAACAGGTTGGAGCAACTGTTAAAAGAGAATACATTACAAACAAGATACATCTTGGAGACACCTGATACGCCTGAAAAAGACTTTTATTATCCTTTTTCCAAGCTTTATGATACAGCCACAACATTGATTGAAAATACAAGATATAAAATTAAACGCGGAATTTATTTGGATATTTTTCCTTTAGATGGCATTGGAAATTCTATGGAAGAGAGCAGACGCAATTATGCGCATATCCAGCGTATCCATCAGCTGTTGTTATTAAAGGTAGCCGGTATTAGAAAAGGACGTTCCAAAATAAAGAACTTGGGCGTGGCACTGTTTAGAATAATACCGATCAATGCAAAGCGCATTCTTAGAAAACTGATATTGTGTTGTTCAAAAAGAGATTATTACGAATGCGCCTATGTGGGTAATTTAGTTGGAGCGTGGGGAAGTAAAGAAATTGTACCCCGAGAAGTTATGGGGAAACCCACGCTTTACAAATTTGAGAGTATTGAGGCCTATGGTGTAGAAAAACCCGATGCCTACCTGACGAGTTTATACGGCGATTGGAGACGGTTGCCGCCGCCCGAAAAACGGGTAACACATCACGATTTTGTGTTGATAGATTTGGAAAAATCATATTTGGAAGGATGACGGTTTCTGTGAAGAAGGTTATAACATACGGAACATTTGATTTACTGCACTACGGTCATATCAACCTGCTGAAAAGAGCGAAGGCTCTGGGAGATTATTTGATTGTAGGCCTTTCGACGGATGAATTTAATCGGGATGAAAAGAATAAGGAATGCTATTTTACATATGAGCAAAGAAAAGCATTACTGGAAGCAGTCAGCTATGTTGACTTGGTTATCCCGGAATGCGCTTGGGAACAAAAACGCACGGATATCCACGAATACCATGTGGATACCTTTGTAATCGGCGATGACTGGAAGGGAAAGTTCGATTTCTTGGAAGAAGAGGGCGCGGAAGTGGTCTATCTCCCCAGAACGCCTGAAATCAGCACCACGCAAATCAAGAAAAACCTTGGAACAACATAGGAAAAAGGGGTTGGTTTTATGCCCGAGTTTGAAGTCTTATGCGTAACGATGCGCCAAAAGGATTTCTCCAAAATCAAGCAGATGAATGTTCGCTCCAATATCGTTTACGCCAATCAGTGCGACCGTACAGCTTATGAGGAAATCTGCTTTGACGGACATATTGCCAAAATGATTTCTACGGAAACAAGGGGCGTAGGCAAAAATCGCAATATTGCACTGCTGTACGCTTCTGCGGATATTTGCCTTATGGCGGATGATGATGTGGTCTATTGCGACGATATGGAAGAAAAGGTGCTTTCTGAGTTTGCCGCCCATCCCGATGCGGATGTTATGATCTTCCATTTAGATACAAACTCGGACAGAAAGCAGATATGCTATCCTAAGACTCGGAAATGCACAGGTGTTTTTCGTATGCCGTGGGGGGCGTTTCGCATCGCATTTCGTCGGGACAGCGTACGAAAGGCAAATCTGTGGTTTTCTACGCTTTTTGGAGGCGGATGTATATTCCCTTGCGGGGAGGATAGCTTATGGCTGACAGAGGCCAGACGCAAAGGCTTAACCTTTTATGTATCAAAGGAAACGATAGGTTCGGTATCCCACGAAGAATCCACTTGGTTTACAGGTTTCGATGAAAAATACTATTTTGGACAGGGTGCGCTTTATCAGGCAATGCGCCCCAAGAGCTTTTTTGTGTGGCTTTGTTATTCTGCTTGGCGCACAAGGAAGCACAAAGAATTGCACATAGCGGAAAAATTAAGATGGATGAAGCTTGGCCGGGAAGGCTACCAAAAAATGAAAGGCTTTTCAGACTATTCAAAGTGATTACGAAAGGAAAAGCAAAATGAAAAAACTGCTGATTGTCAATAACAATATGCAGCTTGGCGGTGTACAAAAAGCATTGGTCAGTCTATTGCATGAGATCAAGGATCAATACGATGTAACACTTTTTTTGTTTTCTCCTACCGGTCCCTGCTTTTCGGATATTCCGGAAGGTATTAAAATAGTTACAGCTAAAAGCCTGTACCGGTGTTTCGGCATAAGCCAAGCAGAAGCAAAAAAAGCCGGTGGTATATTATATCTTTTGCGGTCGATAATGGCTGTAATAACAAAGTTTTTTGGCAGAGGAACAGCGATTTCTCTCGCAGATTTGAGCCAGCCCAACCTAAAAGAACATTATGATGTGGCAATTTCCTATTTGCACAGCGGTGGACGAAAAAGCTTTTACGGTGGATGCAATGAGTTTGTATTACATAAGGTAAATGCGTCAAAAAAAGTTACATTCTTACACGGCGACTATTCTCAATGCGGTGCAAATCATCCCGAGACAAATAAGCTGTATCGAAAATTTGATTTAGTGGCGGCTTGCTCCGGGGGGTGTCGCCAAAGCCTGCTGTCGGTATTGCCGGATATGGAAGAGTGCTGCGTGGTAGTTCCTAACTGTCATAACTATGAAAAAATGATCCAAGACAGCAAGAAAGATTCAATGCAATATAACAATGGCTCTGTAAATGTTTTGACCATAGCGCGCCTATCGGCAGAAAAGGGCGTGGAACGCGGAATCTGCGCGGTGGCTTTTGCACAGAAAAATGGAGTAGATGCTTATTATCATATAGTTGGAGATGGCGCTGAAAGGGAAAAGTTAAAGATAATGTGTGAAAGCTTGGGTTTGCAGGGGAGAGTGAAGTTTTACGGCAATCAGGAGAATCCCTACCGCTTTTTGCCCAATGCAGACTTGCTTTTAATTCCTTCCTATCACGAGGCAGCGCCACTGGTAATTGATGAGGCACGATGCTTTGGTGTTCCTGTGCTTTCAACCAAAACCAGTTCCGCAGAAGATATGATAATCAAGCGGGATTTGGGCTGGGTGTGCGATAATTCCCAGGAAGCCATCAATGAAGCACTGGCGAACATCCTGAAAGAGCTCTCCTTGCTACAAAAAAAGAAAGAGAAAATTCTGCAAACGGAATGTAATAATCAACAGGCGGTTTTGGCATTCCATAGCATAATGAGGTAAACTTATGACATTACAGTCCTATGCGCAGCCTGCGATTATGAATGCGGACGCCCAAGGAAAAAGATTTCCTTGGTTGTCTGCGCTAATTTATACATCGGTATTGTTGGTTGCTCCTTTTATATCTGAGTATTTATTTGCCATTGCGTTTGCTGTGCATATCTACAGGATGCTTCGATATGATCTGCGCGTAAATTGTATAGATCTGGCGTTCTTGATTCCGTACTCCTCTTTATATCGTTTGCCGGGCGGCGTTTCCTATGTGGTCATCTACATCTTTTTGTTTGACCTGATTTTTTTGTTTAAGAAACGAAAAATCTATCTTGGAACGGGTTTTGCACTACTTCTCGGGACGGTAGCATATGTTGCGTTGCGTGTTGGCGGGATGTGGAATTATCTGTTTTTTATATTCTCCGGCTTGCTGCTTTTATATATCCTTTATGTTGCGTGCAAACAAACAAATTATAGTGAAGTCCTGTGGGCGTTTGTTATTGGCGTTATTTTATCTTCGGCATATGCGCTTGCCTTCGGCGGTATGCCGGCGATCCGTGATATCATAATGCGGGATGCAGAAATTCGTGATAATCGTTTCCGGGGATTACTGGCGGACCCTAACTATTATACCACTTTTTTGATTCTGGCGATTGTGGCATTGATGTGCCTAAATCAACGCAAGCGGATTCTTCGCGTCCTTTATTTTGGATCGATTGCTTTTTTGGTTTTTCTGGGCGCACAGACGGTGAGCAAAAGCTTTATATTAATGCTTGTGGGCGTATTTATCTATTGTTGTATAAACCTGCTTGCCAAAAGAAAGCTCTTTGCAGGGGCTGCATTACTGACATTGGGATCAGTGTTTGCAATCTTGGTGCTTAGTGGCCAAATTGAATGGTTCCAGGCGGTAGTTGCGCGATTTGAAGAAGCGGAAGATATGAGTGGGCTGACCACGGGGCGTACAGATATATGGAAAACGTATATGCGTGTGATATTACAAGACCCATTCATTTTGTTGTTTGGCAGAGGACTGGACGCTCCGCTTATTGATAATATAGGAACACATAATATCTATTTGGAAACAGTATATTGTTTCGGCCTTGGCGGATTGCTTTTGTTTTTCGCTTTTTTTCGTAAAATCTTTTATTGTTTTGGAAATGTGTCAAATAGAAAATTACCAATACTCCGTTTTTTGCCTGTTGTGGCAATTCTGCTTTTTTATTTTTTTCTACATGGCATATCGGCGAGCTTGTTCTATTTAAGCTTGTTTATTATGTATGAGTGTTATGGGTGCTGCGTGGCTGAGATGGCTGAAAAGCAACAGGGGTATGAAACTGTGTAAACTACAGCATCTAACGCAATACTGAAAAGCTGAAAGAAATTCTTAAACGGTGAAAAATTAAAGTATGAATCGAAAAAATCTGGAAAGCAATACCGTCGTGCTAATGCTGGCGATTATTTTTGCGAAGTTTTTAGGAATGCTCCGCGATGTGGTTTTAGCCAATTATTTTGGAACCAGCTACATCAGCGATGCTTACTTAACGGCTTGTACAATACCAACACTGCTTTTTTATTTTATTGGTCATGCGCTCTCTACTGCTTTTTTGCCCATATATAATAAGGTGCGCTATGAACGAGGCAAGGAAAGTGCAGACCAATATGCAAATAACCTGATGACAGTGTCTTTGCTGTCGTCAACGGCGTTGGTTGTGTTGCCTTTGGCCTTTCCGCGCGTGGTTGTGAAGCTGTTTGCGCCGGGATTTGACGGGCAAGTAGTGGAATTGGCGGCGTCCTTTGTGCAGATGAGCGCGCTGAGTTTGTGCTTTATGAGCATAGTCAGTATTTGGTCGGGTTATTTGCAGGCTGTTAATAATTTCATAATCCCTGCGCTGATTTCGGTGCCTCGCAACCTGATTATTATGCTTTCCGTTGTATTGGCTGCTACGGTGCACATTGCTTTTTTAGGCATAGGTTTATTGCTGGCGTACATTGCGGAGATGCTTTTGCTGCTTCCTTTCACAAGAAAGGCAGGGTATAGAGCTCGACTTGCTGTTGACCTTGCATCGCCGGAGTTAAGAGAAACGCTTTATATGGTCTTGCCGGTTTTGCTTGGTTCAAGCATTGGACAAATCAACAAAATAATCGACAAATCTTTGGCATCTACATTGGGTGAGGGCGTTGTTTCGGCAATGTCCTATGCTTCAGTCATCAATAACGCGGTGCAGGAAGTGCTTGTAACCGGTTTGATTGCTATCCTGTTTGCCAACTGCTCGGCATTGGTTGCGGAGGGGAAGCATGATAAGGTCAAGGAGAAGCTAAGTAATACAACCAATACGCTGATTGCCTTTTTGATTCCGGCAACGGCGGGTATTGTTCTGCTGTCCAAGCAGATTGTAGAATGTCTGTTGCTTAGAGGCCGTTTTGATGAAACCTCCGCGCAAATGACCACAGCGGCACTGTGCTGCTATGCATTCGGATTGTGTTTCTTGGCGCTGCGGGATACATTTGTCAAGATATTCTATGCATATAAGATGACAAAGATTGTAACCAATACATCCATCTTAGCAATCTGCATAGGCATTATTTTGAAAATACTGTTAGTAAAACCTTTTGGAATATACGGACTTGCGTTATCTACAAGTATGTCGGCCGTTTTTCAAAGTGTAGCGCTATATATTTTGCTTCGTGGCAAAATAGGTGCAATTGGGACGGGAAAGCTGGTAATGACTACCCTAAAGGTCGTTGTGGCAACGGCGATTATGTCGGCTGGTGTAGTGATTGTACAAGCCCTGTTAAAAGACGAATCAAGTATGCTTCAGCTTTTAGTGGGTGTATCGGTGGGTGTTGTTATTTATGTCATTTCCGCAATGCTGTTTAGAGTACCCTTAGCAACAACGGCATATAGATACCTGCAAAAAGGTATGAAAAAACAGAAATGAATAGCAAAGGAGAGGGCGCAGATGAATGATGTATTTGTAATTGGCATTGCCGGGGGCAGCGGGTCGGGAAAGACCACCTTTGCCAGACGGCTGAAGGAGAGATTTCCCGATGATATTGCCCTGGTTAGCTGCGATAATTATTATTTGGCAAGGCGGGATATGCTCTTTGAGGAGCGAAAAAAACAAAATTACGATTCCCCTGATGCCTTTGAGTTTGACCTTATGATTAGCCAAATTACAGACCTCAAAAACGGCAAGGATATTCTCTGCCCGGTGTATGACTTCTCTTTGCACACCCGCAGCGACCGCGTGATGGAGATTCAGGCAAAGCCTATTATTTTAATTGACGGCATTTTGATTTTCGCAGAGCCGAAACTGCGGGAAATTATGGATATGCGTATTTATGTGGAGACCGATGCGGACGAGCGTATTCTTCGCCGCGCCCGCCGGGATATGGCAGAACGCGGTCGCGATTTGGATGGCATTATTGAGCAGTATTTAGCAACGGTCAAGCCTATGCACAATCAATATGTAGAACCCACCAAGGCTTATGCGGATATTATTATCAACGGCGGGCTCAATGACCGCGCCTATGACTTGGTGAAAAATAAGATTCAAAGCATTATAAGGAGAAAAGAAGGATGACGGCGGAACAAAGGCTTCTGATTGAAGCCCTTGCCCAAGCGGTGTCAGGAAAACCCTGCGCTGTGCCGGAAAATGTAGATTGGCGGCGATTTATCGGTCTGTGCAAAATGCACGCGGTGGAAGCGATAATTTATGACGGTCTGCAAAAAGCCGGTTTGTGGTCGCAAGTCCCGGAGCCGGGGCGAAAAATTCTGACCCAAGCATACCAAACAGCCATTTTCCAGGATGCCCAGTTTGCACACCTGAAAAATACCTTGACCCAAAAGCT
>JAZRKY010000127.1:0-3071 GCA_045646585.1 Faecousia sp.
CCTTTGGTATGCGCGTGCAAAAAAAGAGCAACGAAGAGATCAAAGAGACCGTTACTCGTATGTTGGAACTGGTTAACCTGAAGGGCTTTGAAAAGCGTTCGGTGGCCAAACTATCCGGTGGTCAGCAGCAGCGTGTAGCCATCGCTCGTGCTTTGGCCAACAATCCGCGCGTTCTGTTGCTGGATGAGCCTCTGGCGGCTTTGGATCTCAAACTGCGTAAGGATATGCAGACCGAACTGAAGAATATCCAGAAGAGTCTGGGTATCAGCTTTATTTATGTTACCCACGATCAGGAAGAGGCGCTGTCTATGTCTGATACTGTTGTGGTTATGGACAAGGGCCGCATTCAGCAGATCGGCAAGCCCGAGGATATTTATAACGAGCCGAAAAACGCCTTTGTGGCGGACTTTATCGGCGAGAGTAATATTTTGGACGGCGTTATGCTGGAGGATTACAAGGTAAAGTTCTTTGGACGGGTATTTAACTGCCTCGATGCCGGTTTTGCGCCCAACGAGCCTGTGGATGTTGTCATCCGCCCGGAGGATATCGACTTTGTTCCGCCCGAGGAAGGTCATCTGGTGGGCACCGTTACCTCTGTAACCTTCAAAGGTCTTAATTACGATATTATCGTAGACTTCCGCGGCTTTAAGTGGCTGATTCAGACCACGGATCACCAGAGCGAGGGTTCTACGGTAGGCATTCGGCTGAACCCGGAGGATATTCACGTTATGAAGAAGAGTGAATATTCCGGTATGTTTGGTGACTACAGCTCCTACTCTGCTGAGTACGACGAGCTGACGGAGGATGCCGATGATGAAGAAGAATAACTCCCTTCTGCTGAGCATCCCCTATATTTTGTGGATGCTGGTATTCACCCTCATCCCTCTGGGTGTTGTGGCCTACTACGCCCTGACTGGCCCGGAGACCGGCAATTTCACTTTGCAGAACATCAAGGACTTGGGAATGTTTTTGCCCACTCTGGGCGTTTCCACCGCCTATGCCCTTGTTTCTGCCCTTATCTGCCTGATTTTAGGCTATCCTGTGGCGTACTATATTGCCCATCGCTCCCCTACTGCGCAGAAAATTTTGTATATGCTGGTAATGCTGCCTATGTGTATGAGCTTTTTGCTCCGTACGCTGGCTTGGGTAGGTCTTTTGGAAAGCAACGGCATTATAAATTCCCTGCTTGGGGCTCTGCATCTGAAGCCCATCACGATGATTGGCACGCCGGGGGCTGTGATACTGGGTATGGTGTATAACTACCTGCCTTATATGATTCTGCCGCTGTACGCCGTTATCGTAAAAATCGACCGTCGGCTCATTGAAGCCGCTGAGGATTTGGGTTGCAGCTCCACTCAGGTATTTTCCAAGGTGATTCTGCCCCTTTCTATGCCCGGCATCCTCTCCGGCATCACAATGGTCTTTGTGCCTGCCGTTTCTACCTTCTATATTTCCCAAAAGCTGGGCGGAACGGAAACCTTGCTAATCGGCGACGTTATTGAGCGCCTGTTTAAGTCCGCCGGCAACCCCAATTTGGGCGCGGCGCTGAGCTTGGTGCTGATGCTTTTGGTATTTATCTGCACCGGCGTTATGAACCGCTTTGGCGGTGATGAGGAAGGCGGTGTGGTGGTATGAAAAAGACCAACAAGCTGATCACCGTACTGATTTTCATTTTCCTCTATATCCCTATGGCGGTGCTGATTATCGGCTCGTTTAACGAGGGAAAAAGCCTCAGCGCCTTTGAGGGCTTCACCCTCAATCAGTATGCAGAGCTGTTTAAGGACAAGGACCTTTTGGCGCTCTTGGGCAACTCCCTGCTGATTTCCATTTTGGCAACCGCCATCGCAACTGCCTTTGGCACTTTCGCCGCAGTGGGCATCTACAATCTCAAGCCCAAAATGCGCAAGGCTGTGCTGAGCCTGACGAATATCCCTATGACAAACCCGGATATTGTAACGGGTATTTCCCTTTCTCTTTTGTTCGTCTTTATCGGCACAGGTATGCTGGGAAATAAGCAAAGTCTTAATTTTTGGACACTGCTGATTGCCCACATCAGCTTTAGCCTGCCCTATGTGCTGCTGAATGTTATGCCAAAGCTCCAGCAAATGAGTCCTGCCCTCAAGGATGCGGCTATGGACTTAGGCTGTACGCCCCTGCACGCCTTTTTCAAAGTAACCATTCACGAAATTATGCCCGGTATCATTTCCGGCGCAATTATGGCATTTACTATGAGCCTTGACGATTTCGTAATCAGCTACTTTGTTACCGGCTCTGATTTTGTAACCCTGCCCGTTAAGATTTATTCCTTTACCAAAAAGCCCATTCATCCCAAGATTTACGCAATGTTTACATTGCTGTTTTTGCTGATTTTTGTGCTGATGGTAACGATGAATCTGCTGCAGCTGCGGGGCGAAAAGCGGAAGCACAAGGTTCGCACCAAGCCCGAAAGCCGGTTTGTGCGGAATTTCAAGCGTTTTGGGGCAGTTGCCTGTGTCATTATCCTGCTGGTAGGCTCCTTGGCGCTGTTTGTTACCACCCGTCAGGACAAAATCACCCTGAATGTAATGAACTGGGGTCAAAACATTGCCGATGGCAGCGATGGCACACTGGATATTATCGAAGCCTTTGAGGCAGCCTACCCCCACATTAAGGTAAACTACTCAGAATACGCCTCCAACGAGGAGCTTTACTCCAAGCTGTCCACTGGCGGTCTTGTGGTGGATGTGATTATTCCGTCGGACTATATGATTGCCCGGATGATCAACGAGAATATGCTGCTGCCTTTGGATTTTGACAACATCCCCCTCTACGAAAATGTGCTGGACACTTATAAAAACCAGGCATATGACCCGGAAAACAAGTATTCCGTACCTTACACCTGGGGTACTGTGGGTATCATCTACAACAGCAAGTTCGTGGATGAAGCGGATGTGACCGGTTGGGAACTTCTGTGGAACGAGAAGTACGCAGGCCAGATTCTGATGTTTGACAACTCCCGTGACGCATTCGGCATTGCCCAGTATAAGCTGGGAATCGATGTGAACACCACCGACAAGGATCTGTTGCAGCAA
>JAZRKY010000128.1:0-6565 GCA_045646585.1 Faecousia sp.
CTGCCCGGCGAGCATATTGCCTTTATTTCCTATAATTCTATGCTTATTTGGCCTATCCGCCAGTTGGGGCGTATGATTTCTGAGATGAGCAAGGCCGGCGTATCCATTGACCGGGTGTATAATATTATGAATTCCCCGGCGGAGAAAGATGAGGAAGATGCTGTTGATGCGCCGATGGATGGGGATATTTGCTTCGAGCACGTAAATTTTGCCTACGAAAATTCTCCCCAGATGTTACACGACATTCATTTTACGATGAAGGCCGGCACAACCTTGGGCATTTTAGGCGGCACAGGCAGCGGAAAGTCTACGATGATGCTCCTTTTAGACAAGCTGTATCTGCTAAAGCCGGAGGATGGCAGAATTACCATCGGCGGCGTGGATATTAACAAAATCCGCACCCAGCATTTGCGGAAAAACATCGGTATGGTGCTGCAAGAGCCGTTTCTGTTTTCCCGGACCATTCGGGAAAATATCGGCATTTCTTCCCCGGATATGGAGCTGGAGAAAATCCGGGAAGCGGCAAAGGCGGCGGCGCTGGACGAGACGGTAACTGCCTTTACTCAAGGGTATGAAACGATGGTAGGCGAACGGGGCGTAACCCTATCCGGCGGTCAAAAGCAGCGGGCGGCTATTGCCCGGACACTGACCCAGAATGTGCCGATTCTCATTTTTGATGATTCCCTTTCTGCGGTGGATGCGGAGACGGACGCAAAAATCAGAAATGCCATCGCCCAGCGGTTTGGCAAGGCAAGCGTAATTTTGGTTTCTCATAGAATTACCACTCTCAGCGCGGCGGATAAGATTATTGTTTTGGATCGTGGCCGTATTGTGGAGGAAGGCGCTCACGAGACCCTAAAATCCGCCGGCGGCATTTACCAAAAAATCTATGAAGCCCAGACAGGCGTAGGGGAGGAGGTCGAATAATGAAAGAGAAAACCACCCATCTTAAATTTTTCGGCATTGGTAAAATCCTGCCCTACTTAAAAAATGTCCGGGGAATGATCCTTTGTATGGCTGTTTTGGGTCTTTTCAGCAGCGGCATTGACATCATTCTGCCTCTGTTTCAGCGGTATGCCCTGAACCACTTTATCGGGGAAAAGACCTTTGACACCCTTGCGATTTTTATTGTTCTGTATGTACTGACACTGCTCTGCGCGGCGGTGGTCAACTATATTTCCTGCGCCCAGGCAACCATTGTAGAAATGCGGGTCAGCCGGGAGCTGCGGCAGCGGGGCTTTGACCATTTGCAGACCCTGTCTTTCTCTTATTTTAATCAAAACAGCGTAGGTTATATCCACGCCCGGCTGATGAGCGATACCTCCCGCATCGGCACATTGGTTTCCTGGTCGCTGATTGACTGCGTGTGGCGGATAAGCTACTTGGTGGGCGCGGTTGTAATGATGCTGTATCTCAACGCAAGGCTTGCGCTGATGGTATTGGCAGTACTGCCCTTACTTGTGGTGCTTTTTGCCATTTTCCAGAAAAGATTGGTAACCGTCAACCGGGAAATTCGGGAAATCAACGCCAAAATTACCGGCAACTTTAACGAGGGCATTACCGGCGCAAAGACTATTAAATCCTTGGCGGTGGAGCAGGAGATGGAGGAGCGTTTCTGCAAGGAAACGGCAAATATGCGCGCCTCTACTGTGCGGGCTTCCCGATTGCGGGGGCTTTTTGCCGGTACGATGACCTTTGCTTCCTCTGTGGCGCTGGCCATCGTTTTGTGGAAGGGCGGCTATATTGCGGTAGAGGAAATTGGTACATTTTCCGTGTTTATGTCCTATGCCCAAGGTATGATGGAGCCGCTGCGGTGGCTGGTGGATATTATTTCTGACCTGATTACCACCCAGGTCAATATCGAGCGATTTACCAATCTTTTGGCGGTGCGCTCCGATGTGGAGGACACGCCGGAGGTAACCCAAAAGTACGGCGACAGCTTTAACCCCATCAAGGAAAACTGGGAGCCAATCAAGGGCGATATTGAATTTCAGGATGTTACTTTCCATTATCCCGATGGAGAGGAAAATGTGCTGGAGCATTTCTCCTTAAAAATTCCTTTTGGCACGCACCTTGCCATCGTGGGCGAGACCGGCGCGGGAAAGTCAACTTTGGTTAATTTGGTTTGCCGTTTTTATGAGCCGACGGAGGGTACGGTGCTGATTGATGGCAGAGATGCCCGGGAGCGGTCGCAGCTTTGGCTGCATTCTTCTATTGGCTATGTTTTGCAAACGCCCCACCTGTTTTCCGGCACAGTGCGGGAAAACCTGCTGATGGGAAACCCCGAAGCTACGGAAGAACAGCTTTGGGAAGCGCTGCGGGTGATTTCCGCAGAGGAAATGGTAAAGCGGCTGGAAAATGGCTTGGACACCGATGTGGGCGAGGGTGGAGATTTGCTCTCCACCGGCGAAAAGCAGCTGATTTCCTTTGCCCGGGCGGTGCTGGCTGACCCGAAAATCCTCATTTTGGACGAAGCTACCGCCTCTGTCGATACCCTCACCGAAGCCAAAATCCAGGCGGCTATGGAAAGTATAACGGAGGGTAGAACTTCACTTATGATTGCCCACCGGCTGTCCACCGTCCGTAATGCGGATGTGATTTTGGTGGTTAAGGACGGCAAAATCGTAGAGCGGGGCAACCACAAGGAGCTACTCAAAAAGAAAGGCTATTACCACGCCCTTTATACCCGCCAATACGAGGACGAGGCAACGGCGAGGATTCTCTCTTAATAAAAATGTAGGGGCGGATGCCTACATCCGACCGAAAAAGATAGAACGGGTCGATGTGGGCATCGACCCCTACGAATTGAATTTCTCTCAATAATAAAAGGTGCTACCAAATCGGCAGCACCTTTTATTTTCGTTTATATTCGCTTGGAATACTGAGTAGATAATCAGCAGAAACCTTGAAAAAATGGCAGAATGCAATGATATCGTCTACGCTTGGCTCATATTTTCCACACTCGATATAGGAGATTTTGCGTTGGGTCATATTAAGCACTTGTCCCAGCTCGGTTTGATTCAAATCCTTGTCTTCCCGAAGATTTCGGATTTTTTCGCCAAAGGATAGCTTCATTCTGCTCACCTCAAGATTATTTTACCTTAGACAGAAACTATCTATTGACAATTAGACGGAAAACATCTAAAATATTATTAGAGTCGGGGTTTTGTAGTAGTGCCTATTAAAGAGAAGGAGAATAAATATGAAAAGCAAAAAACGCACAGTTATTATTGTTGGTGTGATTGCATTCGTTGTTTTAATAGCAGCATTTGGAAGTGAAGAGCATCAGCACACATGGTCATCTGCAAATTGCATAGCGCCTAAAACCTGTATAGAATGCGGTGAGACAGAAGGTGTAGCATTGGACCATATTTGGCTTGCAGCAACCTGCCAAAATCCTAGAATGTGTAGCCAATGTAATACAACTGAGGGTTCAGCGTTAGAACATATTTGGATCGAAGCAAATTGTACAACTGCAAAGCATTGTGAAGACTGCGGAACAGAATCGGGTGTGCCGTTAGGACATAAAGTTACAAAATGGACAACGGTTAGAAAGTCTACATGTGCAGAAGCTGGATTACAAGAGGGCACCTGCACTGTTTGCAGCGAAAAAGTAAACAAAACATTAGAAAAAGCTAATCATATAGATGACAATAAATGGGTAGTAATCAAGGCACCCAGTTACACATCTTCTGGTACGAAAGCGACGCATTGCAAGAATTGCAGTTCGGTAATGCAGGAAGAAACATTTGATTTGAGTCTTGAAGAAAAGAATGCGCTCCGCAAGGCAGAAGACTATCTGGACTTTATGGCGTTCTCTCGCTCTGGCTTGATTAATCAGCTGGTATTTGAGGGATTTAGCAAAAGTGTTGCAACAACTGCGGTGGATAGCCTAAATGTTAATTGGAATGAGCAGGCGGCTAAAAAGGCTCAGGATTATTTAGATATGATGTCGTTCTCTCGTTCTGCATTAATCAAGCAGTTGAAATTTGAGGGCTTCACCCAAGAACAAGCTGAGTATGGTGTCAAAGCGGTTGGTTATTAAGATAAGTCAATTTATATCGGTTTAGATATTGATGCAAATAATATACCCCCGGCAGATATTTCTGCCGGGGGTGGTACATTTTATAGCTGAAAGCTGTGGGGAAGGAGGGCGGAGAGGGGTTCTGCTACGATGCCGCCAACCCCGTCGGGGAAGTAGACCATAAAGTCCGCGGCGCAGAACTCGCCCATTACCTGCCGGCATACGCCGCAGGGAGGGCAGGGGGCGTTTGCGTCATCCTTGCCGCCCACAATGGCGATGGCGGCAAAATCCCGTCTGCCGTCATAGATTGCCTTAAAGAAAGCGGTGCGCTCGGCGCAAACGGTGGGGGTAAAAGAGGAATTTTCAATATTACAGCCGGTGTAAACTGTGCCGTCGCTGCACAGAAGCGCCGCGCCTACCTTAAAGCCGGAATAGGGGGAATAGGAATGCAGGCGGGCTTCCTCGGCCTTTTTAATCAGCTCCTGAGATGTCATTTTAAGACCTCCTTAGCAAAGCTTTCGCCGGGGGTGTTCAGTTTTACATTGAGCATTTCCGCAACGGTGGCGGCGATATCTGCAAAGCTGGCTCTTGTGCCTAAATTTACAGGCTTTACGCCCTTGCCGAGCACCAAAAGGGGAACATACTCCCGGGTGTGGTCGGTGGTAGCTGTGTAACCGGGGTCGCAGCCGTGATCGGCGGTAATAAAGACAATGTCCTCTTCGCCTAATCTTTCCAGCAGCTCAGGCAGCCACGCGTCAAATTCGTTGAGGGCTAATGCGTAGCCGTCAATGTCCCGGCGGTGGCCGTAGACCATATCAAAGTCTACCAAATTCACAAAGCACAGACCTGTAAAATCTTTATCCGCATAGTTGAGGGTGTGCTCCATACCGTTGGCGTTAGACTGGTTATAGACGTGCTCGGTTGTGCCGATGCCGGCGAAAATATCGAAGATTTTGCCGACAGCGATACTATCTAAGCCTGCGGCTTTGATGGCGTCCAGCAAAGTAGCCTTGGGCGGCTCCAAGGAAAAGTCGTGGCGGTTAGCGGTGCGCTTAAAAGACCCTGCCTTATCGCCCACGAAGGGACGGGCAATGACACGACCCACACCGTGCTTGCCTACCAATAGCTTGCGGGCAATCCGGCAGTATTCGTAAAGCTGCTCGGGGGGAACAATGTCCTCATGGGCGGCAATTTGGAATACAGAGTCGGCAGAGGTGTAAACAATCAAATCCCCGGTGCGCATATGCTCCTCGCCGTAGGCGTCCAGCACAGCAGTACCACTCCAAGGGGCATTTGCCAGCACACCGCGGCCGGTGGCGGCGCGGAAGGGGGCAAGTATCTCCTCGGGGAAGCCCTCAGGGTAGGTGGGCAGGGGGTCGGGGGAGACAAGACCTGCGATTTCCCAGTGGCCGATGGTAGTGTCCTTACCCATAGACTTTTCTGCCAATCGGGCGTATGCGCCGGTGGGGGCAGAAATCTTGGGCAGGCAGGAAGCACCGTCAATATTGGAAAGACCGGCGGAAATCATATTGGGAATATGCAGCTTTGGAGAAGAAGCGCAGGATAAGAGGGTGTTAACGCCTACATCCCCGAAGTCCTCGGAATCGGGCATTGCGCCAATGCCAAAGGAATCCAAAACGATTAAAAATACGCGTTTCATAGGGTTTACCTCAAAATAAGGATTTATTTGTTATCCATAGCGACGGCTACATCCAACGCAATTTTCATCATCTGGGTGAAGGCGGTTTGACGCTCCTCGGCGGTGGTTTCTACGCCCTTGAGGATATGGTCGGAAATGGTGCAGATGCAAAGACCGCGCTTGCCGTAACGGGCGGCGTTCATATACAGAGCGGCAGCTTCCATCTCAAGCGCCATAACGCCCATCTTCTTTTGGTTATACAGGGTGTCCAGACCTGCGGGAACTTCTGCGTGGTCGCCGTAGAATACATCGGAGGAGTTGACGTTGCCTACGTGGTAGGTAGCACCGTTGGCTTCAGCGGCCTTGACGGCTTCGCTGAGGAGGGTATAGTCGGCAATAGGGGCAAAAGTGCCGGGGAAATGGAACTGATTTGCAAAATTCGAGTCGGTGCAGGCACCCTGGGCGATAACCACATCATAAAGGTTAATATTGTCCTGAATAGAGCCGGCAGAGCCTACGCGGATAATGTTTTCCACACCGAAGAAATTAAACAGCTCGTGGGAATAGATGCCGATGGCGGGCATACCCATGCCGGAAGCCATGACGGACACCTTAACGCCCTTATAATAGCCGGTATGGCCCTGAACGCCACGGACATTGTTTACAAGCACAGGGTTTTCCAGGAAATTTTCCGCAATGAATTTCGCCCGCAGGGGATCGCCGGGCATGAGAACGGTCTTACCAAAATCGCCGGGCTTAGCAGAAATATGAGGGGTAGGGATGTTTAACATAGTAGTTTCCTCCATTAAGCAATTACAAATTACAAATTACAAATTACGAATTACAAATTATAAATTAACGAAAACCGGATCGGAATTTGTAATTTATAATTTGTAATTATG
>JAZRKY010000129.1:0-3647 GCA_045646585.1 Faecousia sp.
CCTTCATTTCGTTCACCTCTTTCTCGTAAGCTAAAAGGGCATAGTAACCCGAGCAATCTTCAATCGCCCGCATATCATAACACAACATATTCAGAAATGCAAGCACTTTTTTTGTTTTTTTAGGAATTTTTCTTATTAAAATGCCCAGTTGCCGTTTCGGAAGATGGGAACAACCTTGCCGTCGGCGCAGGTAGCGTCAATATTCATACTGTCGCAGCCAATCATAAAGTCCACGTGAATCATAGACTCATTGATGCCCAAGGCCTTGCATTCCTCGTTTGTCTTTTCGTGATAACCCCGGATGGTATCGTTAAAGCCACGACCAACCGCCAGGTGGCAAACGGCATTTTCGTCAAACAAGGTGTTATAAAACAGCAGGTCTGTTACATTGATGGGGCTGGTCTGGGGTACCAATGCGCACTCGCCGAGATACCCTGCGCCCTCGTCCATATTGACCATCTGCTGCAGCAGCTCCTGACTCTTCTGGGCGCCAACCTCTACAGCCTTACCGCCTTCAAAACGCATCCAGAAGTTCTCAATAAGCTGACCCTGATAAGAAAGGGGCTTTGTGGAATATACGATACCCTCAGCCTCACCCTTCTTGGGAGAAATGAAGCACTCCTCAGTGGGAATGTTGGGGTTAAAGAAGATGCCGGTCTTGGCAGTTTCGCCACCGCCGCAGAAACAGCCCTCGGCAATAAGACCAACGGTAAGATCTGTGCCGTTATCGGCAGTGTAGTGGAGCTTTTCAATGCCCAAGCCGTTGAGATATGCGCAGCGCGCCTGCAAATCGGCATTATGTTCGTTCCAAGCGGCGATAGAATCCTCGCAAACGCGGGAAGTAGCCAGAATTGCCTCCCACAGCTTTTCCACAGCCACAGAAGTGCGCTCACCGGGAAATACCTTTTTCGCCCAAGCCTTACCGGGAACAGCAGCAATGCACCACTGCTGCACGCCGTCAAGAGCATCAGAGTAGGGCTTTACGATGGGATAGGACATCTGGCGAGCCTTTGCCATCTTCATCATATTGATACCCTTCAAACCGTCGGGGTCGGCAGAGGTCAGATGGATGCGGGCAGGGTTAATATCGCAGTAATGCTGAAGTCTTGCTTTCTGCCACTCGTTGACAGTACCCAAGGTTTTCAGGCTTTGATGGCGGTAGTGCAGCTTTGCCAGGGGCTGGTAGCTCCATTCTACGATAACTTCCTTAGCCTTGCACTTGTAGCACTCATCTACCAACAGCTCCACAAATTCCGGCTGATCCAAGCCTGCGTGGATAATAACGGTCTGACTCTTCTGCACATTTGCGCCAACACGGGCAATCAGCCTGGCATATTCTCTTAAAACAGTCTTTTTCACAGGAAAAACCTCCATTTTTATTATAAAAGCCATTTTAACAGAATTCCTTTCCCTCGTCAAGGCAATGTCATTAAGTTAGTGTCATTGCGAACCAGCGACCGATATCGCTGGTGTGGCAATCTCAAGAATTAGGGTTGCAGTTTGAGATTCCCACGCCAGTGTACGCACTGGCTCGGAATGACAACAAGGCTTAACTTAATGGCGTTGCTTGTCAAGGTAGTTGCATTTTTCGTTTTTTCTGTCTATAATAAGAAAAACAAGGGAGGTGGCAGGATGCTCACAAAACAGGAATTGCACAACAAAATATCTGAGGGTCTTTTCCTTTTGGATGGCGCCACCGGCTCCAATCTTATGAAAGCCGGAATGCCCCGGGGTGTTCCCACCGAGCTGTGGGTTTTGGAGCATCCTGAAGCTCTCCTATCTCTTCAAAAAGCTTATGCACAGGCCGGTAGTCAAATCCTATACGCCCCTACTTTTCAGGCGCAGCCTATCGCCTTGACCTCTCACGGTCTTGCGGACAAAACCGAGGAAATCAACCAAAAATTAGTCTCCCTCACCCGTTCCGTATCCCCGGAAACACTGGTAGCAGGCAATTTAACTACCCTCGCCGCCTTTACCGACAGCTTTGACCGGGATAATTTCGACCTGTTAGTAGAAAACTACCGTCGGCAGATTCGGGGTCTTATAGACGGCGGCGCTGACTTACTTGCCGCGGAAACCCTGATGTACCCCCTGGAAGCAGAAGCCATCCTCACCGCCGCAGAGTTAGAGGGTGCGGGGGCGGTAATGTACACCTTTACGATGCAGCCCGACGCCTCTTTATTTTCCGGTATGCCCGCAGGACCTGTGCTGAAGGAGCTGGAGGAAATGGGTGCAGCAGCCGTTGGCTTTAACTGCGTAGCCGCCGACTGTATGACCGCCGGGCTTGTTTCTAAGCTCCGCCGGTATGTCAAAGGTCCGCTGATTTGCAAGCCCAACGCAGGAAATCCCATCATCGGCGAGGACAAGCTCCCCCATTACCCTATGGAAAAAGAGGAATTTGCAAGCATTATTGCCGATTGCCGCCAAATGGGTGCAACGCTCGTCGGTGGCTGCTGCGGCACAGACCCTACCTTTATCGCCCAAATCAAGAAACAGCAAGGCTAATCCTTGCTGCTTTTATATTCCACACCCTCGTAAGCAACTGTAGGGGCGATCATTGATCGTCCGCGGGAGGCGAAACGCCTCCCCTACATTTTTCCTTGCACCAATCGTAGGGGACGGGTTTCCCGTCCCGTCTGCGCCTTAGGAGCGATTCACGAGTCCCCCGCCAATCCCTTCTCAAAGGGGAGGGGTTTTTCGCCCCTACATTCATTAACGATGGGGTATTCACCCCATTTTTTTCTTTTTTCTTGCCAAGTGTCGCATTTTCTGTTATACTGGTAATGCTATGGAAAAACGAATTCATTTATATGTCAGCCGGAAAAACGCGCTGACATGGCTGATGGCGCTTTGCCTGGTCGGCTCGGCAGTGGCCCGCATTGCTATCCCCTGTGTGAAAGGGACTTGGGATCAGCTTAACGTGTGGAGCCAAATCCTTCTGCCAGTAGCAGCCACCTTGCTGTATGTGCTTATCGCCCTCATTAACGGCAAAGAAATGTTTTACAAAACCGCAATTCCCGTATGGATGCTGGGCATTTTCTTCGCTATCCAGCCCCATTATATCCTCGGCAGCAACCCCTTCCTTTTGGGAATGTTCTACATTTGCATCATTTCCTTCTGTGCTCTCTACACCGCTGTTTCCTGCGGCAGAGTCCGCGCGCCCTGGCTTCTGCCGCTGATGTTCCTGCTGCCTGCGGCAGCGGTAGCCTATACCCATAAGCTCTCCCTCCCCGTATCCTACCGGTGGCCGGGACAAGAAGTAGCTTTCCTGCCTAACTATCTGCTGTTTGGCGGCTGTTTCCTGTTGGGCTTAGGCTTGAAGGTCTCCGCTGACGGAAAGTACCACCCCACCTGGGGCGACCGCAGCGACGGTCGTAAAATCCGCACGCTCTCCCCTATGGCGCAGATTACGATGTATTTCCAGTGGGAGCGCAACATCTGCTCCAACCTTTTTGAGGAATCTGTAGAAATCAGCCATATTGACCGTTACATCCGCCAAAAGCGCCGTGAGGGCTACACCGACTTCGGTCTAACCCACGTTCTGCTTGCCGCCTATGTTCGTGGCATTGCAAAGTATCCTCAGCTGAACCGCTTTATCTCCGGCCAGCAGGTGTTTTCCAGAGGCGAAGACATCCAGTACTGCATGG
>JAZRKY010000130.1:0-5688 GCA_045646585.1 Faecousia sp.
TTGCCCGGGAGGTTATCCGCAAAATCGGCTACACCCGGGAGGGTGAAGGCTTCTGCGCCGATACTGTGGAAATTCTTTGCAAAATTCACACCCAGTCTGCAGATATTGCCCTTGGCACAAATGACGCCGTTGGCGGCGCAGGCGACCAGGGTATGATGTTCGGCGGCGCTTGCACCCAAACGCCCGAGCTGATGCCTCTGCCTATCGCCCTTTCCAGAGCGCTGAGCAACCGCCTGACGGAAGCAAAATTTCAGCAGAATTTCATCCGCCCCGACGGAAAAACCCAGGTCAGTGTGGAGTTTGATGAAAACGGCAAGGTGCTGGGCATTGATACGGTGGTTGTGTCCGTAATGCACAGCGCAGATATTACCTTGGAAGCTCTGCGGACTTATATCCGGGAGGAGATTATTGCTCCCGTGCTGGCAAAATACGGCTTTGCCATTTCTGATGTTGCCCATATCCACATTAACCCCACCGGCAATTTTGTCATTGGCGGTCCTAACGGCGATACAGGTCTTACTGGCCGTAAAATCATTGTAGACACCTACGGCGGTTATTTCTCCCACGGCGGTGGCGCATTCTCCGGCAAAGACCCCACTAAGGTGGACAGAAGCGCGGCTTATATGGCCCGTTATATGGCGAAAAACCTGGTCGCTGCCGGTCTTGCCGAGCGGGTACAGGTGCAGCTGGCTTACGCCATTGGCGTTGCCGAGCCTGTTTCTCTGCGGGTAGACAGCTACGGCACAGGCAAGATTGCAGATGAAGAAATGACCGCCCTTTTGAGAAAGACTTGCGATATGACCCCTGCTGGCATTATTCGTAAGCTCTCTTTGCGCAATCCTATCTACGGCAAAACTGCCCTGGAGGGTCATTTCGGCGTAAACGACCAGCCTTGGGAGCAGACCGACCTGGCAGAAACCCTTAAAAAGTTATCTGGGATTTAATATGCTGAACGAGAATCTTTTGTCGGTGTTGCGGAATTTCCGGCTGGATGCAGAGCCGGTTTCCTGCGAGAGCTATGGCTGCGGTCATATTAACGGCTCTTTTTTGGTCCTTACTGCCAGCGGACGGCGGTATGTTTTGCAAAAAATCAACCATCAGACCTTCAAGGATGTGGCAGGTCTTATGGAAAATATTACGGCGATCACAGATTTCCTTTGGAAAAAGGCGGAAGACCCTCGCAGTGTTATGACCATTGTGAAAACCCGCGGCGGAGAAAGCTACCTCTATACACAAGCGGCCTATTGGCGTGCTCTTGACTTTGTGGAGGGTACAATTTGTCTGCAGGCTCCGGAAAGTGACGAGGATTTTTACCAAAGCGCCATTGGTTTCGGTACATTTCAACAAATGCTTGCGGATTTTCCCGCAGAAAAGCTCCACGAGACCATCCCTAATTTCCATAATACCCCGGATCGCTATCGTATTTTCCGGGAGACACTTCAAAAAGACCCTATGCAGCGGGCTGCAAAGGCGCAGGAGGAAATTCAGTTTGCGCTGCAGCGGCAGGAGGAGATGTCTATCCTGCAAAATGCCCTCGATAACGGTGAAATTCCTCTGAGGGTTACCCACAACGATACAAAGCTCAATAATGTGCTGTTGGATGCCAAAACGAGAAAGGCGCTGTGTGTAATTGATTTGGACACGGTTATGCCCGGCTCAAGTCTTTATGATTTTGGCGATGCTATCCGTTTTGGGGCGGCAACTGCCGCGGAGGATGAAAAGGACCTTTCCAAAATGGAATTGGATCTCAACTTGTTCCGGGTTTTTGTCCGTGGCTATGTGCAGGCTTGTCCGGGTCTTACGGAGAAGGAAAAGGAATACCTTGCCTTGGGCGCAAAGACCATTACTATGGAGTGCGGTGTGCGTTTCCTCACTGACTATTTAGATGGGGATAACTATTTTGCCATCCATCGGGAAGGACACAATCTTGATCGCGCCCGCACCCAGTTTAAGCTGGTGGCGGATATGGAAAAAAAGTGGGATGAGATGCTCAAAATCGTGGCGGAAGAAACAAAATAAGTGTAAAGGCGGCACTTTTGTGCCGCCTAAAACATTTTCGTTTGCTGATAGACCATACTTTCTCTCCGGTGAGAAAGTATGTAAAGAACCGCTGGGAACCTTTCGTATGGTTCCCAGACCTTCCAGACGACCAAAGGGGGACGCAATGAGATTATATTATGCGGGAGATTTCTTGCTTACCCCCTTTGGAATCCCTATATAAGAGGCATATTGAGAAGGTTTTTCCTTGCATTAGGCTGGTTTCTTTGGTATGATAGGAGAAATGGTCGGGAGGGGCTTATGGAAATTCTGTACAAAGACGAACATATTGTTGTTGCCATTAAGCCGCCCCGAGTGCTGTCTACCGACGAGCCGGGGGGTATGCCGGAGCTTTTGCGGCAGGAATTGGGCGGCGAAATCCGTACCGTACACCGGCTTGACCGGGTGGTATCGGGACTTATGGTGCTGGCAAGAAATGAATCGGCGGCATCTGAGCTTTCCCGGCAAATTCGGGAGGGCAGCTTTCAAAAGGAATATATGGCGGTTTTGCACGGTCGTCCGGCAGAAAAAGAGGGTCGGCTAACGGACTTACTTCTGCGGAACAAGCAGGAGAAAAAGACCTATGTTGTGCAGGAAATGGCAAAGGGCGTGCAAGAGGCGATTCTCACCTATAAAACAGTGGCAGAAACGGAAAAAATGACGATGGTGCGAATTTGCCTCATTACCGGGCGTACCCATCAGATTCGCGCTCAGTTTTCATCCCGGAATTTACCCTTGGTTGGCGACAGAAAATACAGCTTAAATGAGGACGGCTGTGAGATTGCCCTGTGGTCGGGGATGGTTGGCTTTACCCACCCGGTCAGCGGAGAAAAAATGGTATTTACCGTAAATCCGCCACAGGAGTACCCTTGGACAGTGTTTGGAGGACAAAATGGAGCATTATAAGTTTTTTCAAAATAGAGAATGTGAGTATTTTCCCTGCCATAAGTGCGAAAAAACAGAGGAATTTAATTGCCTGTTCTGTTATTGCCCCTTATATGCCTTGGGGGATAAGTGCGGGGGGAATTTTAGCTATACCGAGGGCGGAATCAAGGATTGCTCTGCCTGTTTCGTGCCCCACAAGGGGGGAAATTATGACTATATGATGGAAAAAATGGGGCAAGTGATAGAGCTTTCGAAAAAGCCTTGATTTTTTCTGCAAGCATTGGTATAATGCCTTTGTTTTATTTGGAGATGTACCCAAGTGGTTGAAGGGTCCGCACTCGAAATGCGGTAGGTCGGCTTAAACCGGCGCAAGAGTTCAAATCTCTTCATCTCCGCCACGAAAGAAACCTCTTTTGTCTACCAAGACAAGAGAGGTTTCTTCTTGTTTGTACAGCAACAACGAGTTGCTTGTTTGTAAGCCCTTCTTGCGATATACTGTTTTTGAGGTGATAATTGTATGGAAACGAAAGATGTTATACTGGAAATCAGAACGAAAAATGGTCTTTCTCAAGACGAGCTGGCCGAAAAGGTGTTTGTTACCCGGCAGGCAGTCAGTCGCTGGGAGAACGGTGAGACAGTTCCAAGCATTGAAACCCTAAAGCTCCTTTCAAAGCTGTTTGATGTGTCGATCAACACACTTCTCGGCTCGCCGAGAGAGCTTGTGTGTGCCTGCTGTGGTATGCCGCTGAAAGACACGGATATCAGCCGTGAGAAAGATGGCGCATTCAATGAAAATTATTGCTCGTGGTGTTACGCTGACGGCGATTTTACCATGGACTTCTGGAAACAGTATGCCGCCATCGGTGGCAAGGAAAAGTTCGAGGAATTTAAGACGCAGATCATTCACGAGCTCAACACCTTGCTTCGTATTGAGGAGCTACCGAAGGTGGAAAAGTTGAATGTACTGCCGGGTAGTTTTGTTAACCTTGCCTACAGCTTGCCAAGCGGAGAAACTGTGAAATTCCTGGATGATAACGCCACCTATCTTGGCAGCCAGCTGGAGGGAGAAACAAAATGCTACGGAATTGTTGCCAATATGGATTTTTTGCTTGTGTGTTCCTATGAAGAAAACGGTGAAAACCCCGAGCTTGTTGTTTATAAAAAGAGATAACATTACACATCGTTCGCCCTTTGGCATAAAGAACCCACCCCAAATTGGGGTGGGTTCTTGTTTATTACTTCTTGGCGGGGCGCTTGCGGCACAGGTATTCGTCCAGCTTTTCCTTCATATTGTCGGGCATCGTTTTTGCCACAGGGCAGCGGACGGCATTGACCATTCGGTCAGTAAAGGCAATCAAAAAATCAATGTCGGAAACCATCTGCTCGCCCTTCATTACAGCGGCAGTATCATAGCTGTTATGAATGGTTGCGGTATTTTGCGGGGCAATCCGGGCAAAAGAAACGGCGGGGATACCCTTATCGGCAAAGGGGGTGGAGTCGCTGGAATACACATCCTGACGGCCTTCAATGGGGAAGCCGACCTCGCTGCCAAAATAGCTGATATAGTGGCACAGCTTTTCTTCAGCAGTAACGCAGTAGATAAAACGCCCCATAATGCAGCCGATCATATCCAAATTTATATTCATAACGCAGTTTTTGAGCGTTTCCTCGTTCTCGCAGTACGCCTTGGAACCCAGCAGACCTCTCTCCTCGCTGCCGCACCAAATAAAGCGCATACCGTAGCGGTGGGGATTTTTGGCAAAATGCTCGGCAATACCCAAAATGCCGACACTGCCGGACATATTGTCGTAAGCGCCCTGGGAGAGGGAAGTGGAGTCGAAGTGTGCGGTAAAGGCGATGTACTGGTCAATTTCGCCGGGCAGATCCAAAACTACATTGTGGGAAGAGCCGGTATATTCTTCCTGGCGGAGTGTAATTTTGGCGGTGGATGCGTCCTTGCGGATCAGCTCGATGGCATCCTTGGCGTTAATATTGACACCGGGGATTTTGTTGCCCTTATGGACATAGCTGCGCAGCTCCCGCTGGTCGATGTCCCGGTCGCAGTAGTTGGCGTTGCCGTCATAAGTAATAAAGCCAACCGCGCCGTTTTCCAGCAGATCCTGATAGAGCCAGTAACCCAAATAGCCATCTACCATCACAATTTTGTCCTTGCACTGAGACAGGGAGAAAGGATCGGTAGAACGCAGATAGTACAGGGGCGCTTCCACCTCGTGGCTGCCGGCATTTAAGTAGCCCTTGCAGGTAACGGTTTCGCCGTCTACGGTCAAGGTAGCTTCCTGTATCGTCGCCATAGGTACCTCAAAGGGTACGATTTCGGCTTTCAGACCTGTTTTATTTATCAGGTCGGCTAAATATTGGGCGGCTTTTAATTCTTCTGCGCTGCCGCCCATACGGACATAAGCGGTATCTTCAAAAAATTTCATAATTTGACTGGCATTCATTTGGGTAACCTCCAATGTAGAATTTAGGTATATGGTAATCCTTTCGGGCGAATTTTGCAAGAGAAAAGTAAATGAAAGTGCAGAATTAAAAATTACAAATTGTAGGACGGGTATTAGCCGCCTGCAAAGGAATCTCTCCGGGTGAGGGGCAATTTTATGTTGCAAGTGAATAAAAAATCCTTTATAATGAAAGAACCGAGTTGAAAGGGAGGAAAACAAAATGAAGAAATCAAGCGTTTTATTGATGGCGCTTATTTTTGCGCTGTTGCTTACAGCCTGCTCTGCAGGGGCGCAAAAGCTGACC
>JAZRKY010000131.1:0-3717 GCA_045646585.1 Faecousia sp.
CATACTCATATGAGTGCCTCCCTGTTTTGATTGTTTGTGCAGTTGGCGGACCGCACCTATAATCTTAGCAGGGATTTTTACTCACCGCCATAGGCTTCATTGAACCACGCGTCTAACGCGTGGTTTTCTATATACAATAAACCCGGTAGATTTTTATCTACCGGGTCAAATATATCCAACTCACAGCTACCCAAGTTGATCCTTTTTTAATGACTATACAGCTTTGCCAAACCACCCTCGGCAGTTTCCCGGTAGAGGTGGGAAAGATCTTTGCCGGTCTGGTACATCGTTTCCACTACCACATCAAAGGACACCTTTCGGCTGGCGTACAGGAAATTGGCAAGGGAGAGAGCGTTAATCGCCCGCATTGCCGCCACGGCGTTTCGCTCAATGCAGGGAATCTGCACAAGTCCGCAAACCGGGTCGCAGGTTAGCCCTAAGTGATGCTCCATCGCCACCTCGGCGGCGTACTCAATTTGATCAATGCCCATTTCAAAAAGCTCTGCCAGGGCAGCAGCCGCCATTGAGCAGGCCGTTCCCACCTCTGCCTGACAGCCGCACTCTGCGCCGCTGATAGAGGCATTGGTACGCACCACATTCCCGATTAAGCCCGCAACTGCCAGCGCCCGCAAAATATCACTGTCGGAAAAATGGTTTTTCTCCTGCATATACTTCAGCACCGCCGGCAACACACCGCAGGAGCCGCAGGTGGGAGCTGTTACGATGGTGCCGCAATCGGCATTTTGCTCGCTGACCGCAAAGGCATAGGAACAAACCAACCGGTTTTCCCGGGTCTGGGGGCTTTCGTCAATATGCCTTTGGCTGTGCAAAAACTGCCCCTTTCGCTCCACATCCAGACCACCGGGCAGCTTGCCGGTCTTGCTAAGACCTTCCTGGATGGCATTTTGCATCACACGCCAAACCTCATACAGAAACTCCCGGAAGCCCTCCCCTTCCCGCTGGAAAATATAGTCAGAAAGGCGGATATTGTGGGTTTTACAATGCTGGGCTATCGCGCTGAAGCTGTTTTCCTCGTAAATTTCCTTCTCCGGCACAGCTGTTTCTCCGTCGGTGCGGATATCCCCGCCGCCGATGCTGTAGAAATTCTGCCGCGCCACCTCACAGCCATCTTTGAAGGCTACAAAAGTAACCGTATTGGGGTGAATGGGAGTGGGTGTTTCGCAATCAAACACAATTTCGTGGTCAACCTCAGCAAAAATGCCCGCGATTGCTCGGTCTGTGCCGTGTCCTTTGCCAGTCTTTGCCAAAGAGCCGTAAAGAATCGCCCGGATAAAATCCGCCTGGGGATGCTCCTGCAAAAAGCGGGTGGCGGCGTAGGCAGGACCCATCGTATGGGAGCTGGACGGTCCCAAGCCGATTTTATAAATGCTACGGATAGATTTCATATCTGTTTCCTCCGATTTTATAGCTTTTGCTTTGCCTTTTCCCGGTCAAAGCCGTGAATCCAATCTGCTTTCAGAAAATAAATCAAAAAGACAATGCCGCTGAGTGTCCAGGTAATGGGATATGCCCAGGAAACAGTGGTCAGTTCGTTGACATATTTTACCGCCACCGTAATATAACTCACCCGGAACAAACACCAGCAGGCAAGCATAGTAAACATAGGCACCGTTGCCTTGCCTGCGCCCCGCATAATACCGGCAATACAGTGGGAAAAGGCCAGCAAACAGTAAAACAGGCAGATGGTACGCATATGGCTGACGCCAAAGGCTATAGATTCCGCAGAGTCGCTGAAAAAGCCGATAAGCTGGGGCGCAAATATATAGGAAAGAACACCCACAAGCTCCGCCATCAGGCAGCTGCAAACAATGCCAAAGCCTACGCCCTTTTTAACCCGTTCGTGCTGTCCAGCGCCCAAATTCTGCCCAACGAAAGTGGAAAGAGCTTGGGTAAAGCAATTAACCGGCAGGAAGGCAAAGCCCTCTAATTTAGCATAAGATCCACAGCCCGCCATTGCCGCCTTGCCGAAGCTATTGATATTGGATTGCACCACCACATTAGCAAGGGCAATCACACTGTTTTGCACACCGGAGGGCAAGCCGTAACGAACAATATCTCCAAGGCTTTTCCCGTGAAACCGAACCTCTTTTAATTTCAGCTTATAGGGTTTATCCGTACGCATTAGGTGAATGCAGCACAAAGCCGCGCTGATGCCCTGGGAGATGGTGGTCGCCATCGCCGCCGCGCCTACGCCCAGCCCCAAGCCTGCCACAAAAAGCATATCCAGCACCACATTGACAAAGGCAGAGAGAATCAAGTAATAAAGGGGATGGCGACTGTCGCCCACTGCGTAGAAAATGCCCACAAAGATGTTATACATAACGGTAAAAATACCGCCGGCAAAATAATACCTAAAATAGCTGATAGACTCCGGCAAAACCTCCTCCGGCGTACCCATCCAGCGCAAAATGGTGGGCGTAAGGGCAACACCCGCCACCGTCAATGCCGCGCCGGTAACAAGGCCGAACGCCACCGCCGTATGGATGGCTTTTCCCATCTCGTCATATTGCTTTGCGCCAAAGGCTCTGGCAATTACCACGCCTGCGCCCATTGCCACGCCATTAAAAAAGCTGATCATCATAAAAATCAGACTTCCCGAGGAGCTGACAGCCGCCAAAGCCGTATCACCGATGTAATTTCCCACGCACCAGGCGTCAAAAGCGTTATATAATTGTTGGAATACGTTACCCAAAAATACCGGGAAGGCAAATAGGAGCATACCTTTCCAAATTGACCCTTCCGTTAAAGACAGGCGTTGCTTTTCCAAAATACTACACTTCTTTCTACATAGATATTTCTATTATAGCTATGCCGCAACAAAAGGTCAATCCCCCTTGCTTTTTTGTAGGTCTGCGCATATAATAGGGAAAGAAACGGAAGTGAGAAAATGAAGGCATTTCGCCATTTTTGCACCATAACCAAACATAAACTCTTAGTAATGGACGGCTGTTTCCGGGTGGGTCTTATCGGTCAGGGGCTTACCCACGACCTGTCCAAATACTCCCCCACGGAATTTCGAAGCGGTATGCGCTATTTTCAGGGCAACCGCAGCCCCAACGCCGCCGAGCGGGAGGATAAGGGCTACAGCGACGCTTGGATGCACCATAAAGGCCGCAACCGACACCATTACGAATACTGGACAGATATGAATATGCAAACCCGGCAGTACGAGCCTATCCCTATGCCCCGGAAATACCTGGCGGAGATGGTGATGGATCGCCGTGCCGCCTGTATTACTTACCAGGGAAAGAAGTATCATCCCGGTTCTTCCCTGGAGTATTTCGATAAGAGCGTGGATAAATGGCTCATGCACCCCCAAACCCGCCGGGAACTGGGGTATCTGCTGACCATGCTCCGTGATAAAGGCGAAAAGGAAACCTTCCGCTATATCAAAAAAAGCGTCCTGAAAAATAAACCCTTCCCCTGGGAATCAGAATGAAAATACGGTACATCCTAATGGCAGAGGTGCGTATGCGCTTCTGCCATTTTTATCAGGAGGGATGATAATGGGCGCTTCCTGGCTGAAAGATGCCGTATTTTATGAAATTTATCCCCAGTCCTTTTATGACAGCAACGCAGACGGCATAGGGGATCTGCAGGGGATTATCCAAAAGCTGGATTATGTGAAATGGCTTGGCTGCAATGCCATTTGGCTCAATCCCTGCTTTGATTCGCCCTTTCAGGATGCCGGCTACG
>JAZRKY010000132.1:0-3261 GCA_045646585.1 Faecousia sp.
TACTCATACTCATATGAGTGCCTCCCTGTTTTGATTGTTTGTGCAGTTGGCGGACCGCACCTATAATCTTAGCAGGGATTTTTACTCACCGCCATAGGCTTCATTGAACCACGCGTCTAACGCGTGGTTTTCTATATACAAGAAACGGCTTACTGCTTTTGCAGTAACCCGTTTCTTTAGTCCTTTAGGGCAATATCTAAGTGGTATGTTACAACACCCATAACAGACTGTTCAATGGCAATATCATACACAAGATCAATAACACCGCCAAGGTCTGAAATATCCCAGCCGATTTTTGAAGCGCAAACCGTAATCAGTAATGCGCCAAATTCCATTTTATACAGGGATTCGTGGGGCACACCAAGCCGAAAGATCATCTCGGAATTGAGTTTTCCTGTGCGTGTTAAGGTTACACAGTCCTTTTGCACATAAAATGTGGTGGTTACGCCCTCCATACCGGTTAAATCGCTTTCCTGATAGGAAACAGACCAACCATCTGCCTTCTTTTCAAGGATGCCCTCGGTAATCAGGCTGATAATTTCAGGTTCCTGCTCTCCATAATCCTGCTGTCCGCGTATCGACAGCATTACAGCTTGCTCCATCCTTAAGCCTCCAGCGCAAGACGCAGAAGCGCGTCAATCAGCTCGCCATAGCCAATTCCGCTTGCTGCAAAGAGCTTGGGATACATCGAAATAGATGTAAAGCCCGGCAAGGTATTGACCTCGTTGAGAATAATAGAATCACTATCGTAGGTAACAAAGAAATCCACACGGGATAGTCCGCGGCAGCCAAGAGCGCTGTAGGCCTTTACGGCGTAATCGCGTACCTTTTCCTCAGTTTCCTGGGAAATGCGGGCAGGAATGTAGGCAACCGAGGTATCTGTAACATACTTTGCCTCATAATCATAAAACTCAGCGCCGGAATCAATTTCACCACAAATGGAAGCCATAGGACTCTCGTTACCCATAACGGCAACCTCAATTTCCCTGCCGTGAATAAACTCCTCAACAAGAATTTTATCGCCGTATTTACCTGCTTCCAGGAGAGCCTTGCGTAGTCCTTCACGGTCAGCCGATTTGGAGACACCAACGGAAGAGCCGGTGCCTGCGGGTTTTACAAATACCGGGTAGGA
Organism: Faecousia sp.; assembly: GCA_045646585.1. Lineage (GTDB taxonomy): Bacteria > Bacillota > Clostridia > Oscillospirales > Oscillospiraceae > Faecousia. The sequence goes on from JAZRKY010000132.1 coordinate 1,133, forward strand.
GAATTTTTCTTCTACCTCACGGACTGCATTTTCGATTTTTCCTTCTAAGCCCTTACTGCGCACCAAGTGCCATTTTGCCTGAGGAATTGCAGCATGGTCAATTACCAGCTTTGTGAGGGTTTTATCCATCGAAACAGCGGATGCCGCCACATTCGGTCCTACGCAAGGAATACCCGCAAGCTGCATAAGCCCTTGCACTGCCCCATCCTCGCCATTCTCGCCGTGAAGCACAGGAAATACTACATCTATGGGAATTTCCTCAATCACGCCGTTACAGAACAGCAGCAAGCCCTGCCCCCGTACCGGGGAAATGGCCGCCGCATAGTTTCCGGGCTGGGTCTGCCAGGTATCGGCGGGGAGCATAGAATAGTCCTTGCCGGAAAAATAGATCCACTTTCCCTCTTTGGTAATACCAACAGGATAAATATTATACTTTTCGCTGTCCATATTGTTCAGCACAGACTCAGCAGAGCGCAGAGACACCGCGTGTTCGGGACTAACTCCGCCAAACAGCACACATACATTTAATTTCATTTTTGTAGCACCTCAATTATTTTGGGTAAGCAGCATTTCTCCGGCGCGGAAAATATCACCGGCGCCGATTGTCAGTATCAAATCTCCCGGGGATGCCAGCTGACCGAGCTGGGCAGCCACATCCTGTAGCGTTTGACAATAAATGCTGTCGGGAATCGTATCGGTAATATCCTTGGAGGAAATACCAACCGTATTTCGCTCCCGGGCAGCATAAATCTCCGCTACAAGCAGCACATCTGCCCGACTAAGCTGGGCAACAAAATCGTCAAACAGCGCCTTTGTGCGGGTATAGGTATGGGGCTGGAAGGCAATCACAATCCGCTTATAGTTCATAGTCCGCACCGCATCAATGGTCGCCTTCAGCTCATCGGGGTGATGGGCATAATCGTCATACACATCTGCGCCGTTAACCCTCCCCTTATACTGCATACGGCGGTTAGCGCCTGTAAAGGACGCAAGCCCGGCTGCAACTGCCTCGCCGGGAATTTGCAAAAACCAAGCAACGCCGGCAGCCGCAAGGGCATTTAGCGCATTATGCTTACCAATTACCTGCAAATCCAGGTGGCAATAGGGCTGTCCGTCGCAAATAACATCAAAATGCCGCCAATCATCCGACACATTCTTCGCGTAAATGCGGTTGACATCAGAAAGACCGAAAGATATGTAGGATAATCCCTCCAGCGTCTCCACCACATGGGGGTCATCCCCATTGGCCAAAATACCATCTGTTGCAAGCTGGACAAACATACGGAAGGATTTTTGCACATCCTGCAAATCCTTGAAATAATCCAAATGGTCAGCCTCTACATTGGTAATCACCGCTAATGTAGGGGCAAAATTCAGGAAAGAGTCGCAATATTCACAGCTTTCCAAAATAATGGTATCGCCGTTTCCTACCCGATGTCCCGCCTGCAAAAGAGGCAAATAGCCACCAATCATTATTGTGGGGTCAGTGCCGGCTTCCATAAAAATATGGGTTGCCATAGAGGTTGTGGTGGTTTTTCCGTGGGTGCCGGCAATACAGACCGCATTTTTATAGGACTGCATAATCACGCCCCACGCCTGCGCCCGTTCAAAAACAGGAATGCCCAAGCTGCGGGCTGCTGCAATTTCGGGATTGTCGTTATGGGCGGCTGCCGTACGGATAATGCAATCGGCGCCAACAATGTTATCTGCCTGATGCCCTATAGATACCGAAATACCCTTTTTAATCAGCTCGTCAGTAGACACGGAGGCGTTCATATCTGAGCCGGTTACTACCATACCCATTCCTTTAAGCACCAATCCAAGAGGACGCATAGAAACGCCGCCGATACCAACCAAATGGACCCGCTTTCCGGGAAGCAAGTATTTCTTTAGTTCTTCATTTCTGCTATTCATACAGGATACTCCTTATGCAGCAAGTTTTGTCTGTATTATACAATATCTATCCTTTTTTTACAACTATAATCTTTTCCCGCTGTAAATCGCAATATTTCCTCATTTCACAAAATAGGATGTGCAAATGAATTTCCCGCCCACAGGCAAAAAAGCCCCGCTTTGCTCCGTAATCCATATTTTTTCACCGGGTAATATACCCTCAGCCTCAAACACAA
>JAZRKY010000133.1:0-2387 GCA_045646585.1 Faecousia sp.
AATCGCCCGCCATCCCTTCCCCTATGGGGAAGGTGCCCCCGCAGGGGGCGGATGAGGTTCCCTTCCCCCGGGGGGAAGGTGGATTTTGCGAGGTACGAGCAAAAGACGGATGAGGAATGCGGGAGGTAATCTCCATATAACCGCAATTCTACAGACCTCCTCTGCACGCCGTTCCTCACCCGACCTCGCTCTGCTCGGCCACCCTCCCCCCGGGGGAGGGGTTTTAACCGACGGCTCTGCCGACCACTCAATTTATAATTTGTAATTTGTAATTTATAATCCTTAACCAATCGTATAGGTAAAGGTCTTTTCCGTAGGATTGAAGGTACCAACCGTCCGCTGACCTGTGTAATGCAGGGCAAAGGCAATCCGGTAGCCGTTCTTGTCGCCACCGTAGTTGAGGATTTCAATATACGCCTTATCCCGAATGGCGGGATACTGGTTATTTTTGGGTGTCTCCCAGAGCTTCACCTCGATAACCTCAGCTTTCAAATCATCCAGCACAAGCCCCTTGTCGATAATGTTCTGCAAGCGGGTAAACAGGTTAGAGCCGGGCTCTGCAAAGAAGCAATTTACCTTGCCCACCTTTTCATAGCCGGAAATCATAACGCTGTGGTCGCCCAAAATATCGGTTTTCTTTTCCACCTTGGCCTTCAGCTCCGGGGTATACTCCTCTAAGTCCTTACCCAGCCGTTCGTAGGAAATTGCCACGCCCGGCTCGCTGGTATTGATATAATGAGCCAAATATTTTCTCTCAATTTTCGCCAATTTCATTCACCTCTTGTAATTTTGTAAATTCTGCCGTCAGCATAACGCTGTAAAGTCCTCCCGTTCCACGACGGTCGCATAGCTTTCCCTTTTCCGCCCGCAATCGCTCCTTTTGGGGAACATCGCCGAATTTCGGGGTAAGCCCCCGGGCGCTCTGGGCATCAATCCAGCTTTGGAAATGGAGGAGCCAGGGAGCGTCCGCCTCTGTCTCCGCAGACGCCCGATAGAGGGTAAAGGTGGCTCTGTAATCTGTCTCGCAGTTTCCCAAAATGTCCTGCCGGACAGCAAGCGTCTGCACCCCTTGGGGGAAAAGACCCCCATTTCCCGGTACATTGTCGGTATCGTCGATGTAGAGGAGCTTTCCTGCCTCCCAGCCGGGATAGGAAAGGAGAAAGGCCCGCATTTTATCTATCATCAAAGCCCACTCCCTTCCCGATGGCACACTTCATTTCTCCAATAGTAGGTTTTCACACCGGCAATCATCGGTGCGTCATAAAGTTCTGCCCACCGGGTAAAAACAGGTCCTTCTCCGGGGAGCACCCTGTCATCGGGGAGAATTTCCCGGTCGCCGGGTACGATAAGTAGAAAATCCGTCCGTTTGTGATTGCCGGTGTTTTCTATCTCCAGCTTCGCCTTGGGGAAATACCGGCAGCCGGTCAGCACCTGCCGAAAAATCCCCTGCGCCCCCTTGCGGTAGACCGTTACGGTCTGATTGCAAAGGCTGTAGTCCATAGGGCTTATCACGATGCCACCCCCCGGTAGATATCCAGATAAACGGCGGCTCTGCGGTAAAGCTCCCGGGAGAGATTCTTTTTTTCTACAGTTGTGTCGCTGTAGCGGACGGACATTTCGCCCACGGTTGCCTGCAGCACCTCCTGCTTTCTGTCCTCGTAGGTGTAAATGGCCTCCGCCATTGCGCAGAGGGCTAATTTTTCCGCCATTTCCCCGCTGGAGCGAATTTCATAGATCCGCTTCATTTTTGCAAGTACCGCTTCCGCCCGGGCAGCCACCCCGGAAAAAGCGTTTTCCGGAATGGCGCTGCCCAGGTAGCTGTTTTGGTAAAATTCATAAGTTACCACAAGCAGCGCCTCCCTTATCAGGCTGCGGCGATGGCGATGTCCTTGAGGACGGCTGCCTTCAAGGTGTTCTTCAGCGCAACGCCTGCCACCAGCTCCACCTCGCCGGTCTTTACCGCGCCGGGGGTGGTCAAATCGGGCAGGTAGGACTGAATCACACCGTCGCCGGTGGGAGAAATGCCGTGAAAGCCGTCAAGACCCAGAGATACGGCATAAATGGCGGTCTTGCCATCCTTGGTTTCGATGACATCGGAAATCTTAGTACCGTCAAAGTACTGACCCATATCCACCATAGGCACGCCGGCGTAGGTCTCTACGGTACGACCGAAATCGTCGCACTTGCGTTCGTAGTAGCCGGCGCGGCGGGCGATGGAGCGAAGCCGAATGAGCATAGAACGGTTCATCAGCAGCATAGAAGGCGCGCCGTCCAGCGCGGAAATGAAGCTGTCCATCTCGTCTAAGAATGCGTTGTAGTTTTCGTCCAGCTTTTCAGAAGTGGTCAGGTCGGTAGCGCTTACCAGCTCGTTGGCAGTGCCGCCGAGG
>JAZRKY010000134.1:0-13876 GCA_045646585.1 Faecousia sp.
ACGAAAGCCACGTAACGCTCCCCCAAACGCGGGCGATGTACGCCGGCGGCCGCAGCCGTAAGGACGCGCTTGTGAATTACGGCTTCCGCTTGCCCTCGGCTTACGATAACCGCCCGCTTAATTTTGAGGAATTTACCCAAAAAATCCATCAGCGGATTTATGTTTCCGCAACCCCCGGTGAATATGAGCTTTCCCGTTCCGGCCAAACGGTGGAGCAGGTCATCCGTCCTACAGGCCTTTTAGACCCTGTGATTGAAGTCCGTCCTATTGAGGGGCAGATTGACGATTTGATTGGGGAAATCAACGCCCGCGCCGCAAAAAACGAACGGGTGCTGGTAACCACCCTTACCAAGAAAATGGCGGAGGATTTGACGGTTTATCTGCAAAAAGTAGGCATCCGTGTTCGTTATATGCACGCCGATGTGGGCGCGATGGAGCGAATGGAAATTATCCGTGATTTGCGAATGGCAAAATTCGATGTCCTTGTGGGCATAAATTTGCTCCGGGAGGGTCTTGACCTGCCGGAGGTCAGCTTAGTTGCTATTTTGGATGCGGATAAGGAGGGCTTCCTCCGCTCGGAAACCAGCTTGATTCAGACCATTGGCAGAGCCGCCCGAAATGCAGAGGGCAAGGTGATAATGTATGCCGATACCATCACTGCCTCAATGCAAAGCGCGATGGACACCACTGCCCGCCGCCGGGAAATCCAAAATGCCTACAATGAGAAAAACGGCATCGTGCCGAAAACTATTGTGAAATCCGTCCGGGATCTGATTGAAATTTCCTCGCCCACCGCTGAGCGCAAGGGCAGAGCCGGCATTAAGCTGACCAAGGCGGAAAAGGAAAAGGAGATTGCCCGCTTGGAAAAGCAGATGAAGGAAGCGGCTCGTATGATGGAATACGAATACGCCGCAATACTGCGTGATGAAATCATTAAACTCCGTGGCGAAAATTAAAAAGACCGGCAGGGGAGAACCCTGCCGGTAAAATTTATCTATTGAGAAGGTCTGCGCAATCGAAAATGCCGGCGAACCAATCGGGATGGTTGCGGATGTTTTCGCCGCCTACCATAAGTCTACCCATTCGCATATAATCTTCACTCAATGTCGCCCAGGGGGTACCGTCGGTTGCAAAGCCTAAGTAGCGGCTAAAACCGGCAGCTTGCAGGGCTTGGAACTTTTGCCCCGTATAGGTGCTTTCGGTGGTAATATCGCTGTTTTGGGCAAAAACGAAGGTGTCAAGCTGCCCTAAAATGGGCGTAACCTCATTTTCCCAGCTGTTCAGGTCTGCCTGCATAGAGGATAGGTTTCGGGAGCCATAGCCGATATTTGCATAGGTGTAGCAGGCAAGTTTATAGCCTTTTTCGGTTAATGCCTGGGCAACAGCTTTTGCTCCTGCAATTTCTTGGGCATAGGCTTCTTCGCCCAGCGTTTCCTTGGCGGCGGCGTGGGTGCGGTAGCCAAAAAGACCGTTATAGCCGGTCAGCGCCAGGGTGGCTCTTGCGCCTCGGTAGGAAAAATCCGGGTGCGCCTTGATAAAGCTCTCCAAAATGGGAACAAGGTCATATTCTCCCGTAACAATGTTACCATTGGCATCTACCATTTCGCTACTTATATTGCTTAAGGCATCTACCACCAATTTGCTTGCAAAGCCCCGACCGCCCTTGTCGGCAATCATATCATTGTCGCTGTCTACCAAGTACAGGCTGTAGTTTACATTGGTCTGGGTCAGCAGCAGGGGCTTCTTTCCGGCGGGGAGCAGCAGCTCCTTGGCGGTATAGCCTGTTTGGCTGCGCTCTGCAATATCGTCAAGGTCTATGAGGACATAGCCATTGTCGTAAAGCGCAGTAAGAATTTTGGAAAATTCCTCGGTGGTAACGAAATTGCGGTCAAAGGAATTTTTGTAGGTAGCGTCGTTAAATGCCCGCTGGGGATCGGCAATCAGAAGCTGGAAAGAGAGATTGGGGATTTTGGCAGGATCGTTCCAGACTACCATATTGGCGTTTGCATCGGTGTAGAGGGCATACAGGGCATTCAGCTCTGCAAAATCCTGTCGGTTTCCTGTAAAGCTGTCTAAAATTGCCAGCGCGCCGTCGTAATCGTAGTTTTTTGCCAGCTCTTCTGCTTCACCCATCAGTTTTTCCGCCTGCTTTAACAGCGCCTCATAGGCCTCCTGCTGGGCGATGGAAGCGGAAATACTGGCATTTAGGTCATCTTGGGCGCGGTCATTGGCGTTACCGATGGCGCCAACAATAAAAACAACAATAAGTACCACAACACCTACTGCCAAAATGGCGGGTAAGTAGGCTTCTTTGAATATCTTAAACTTCGAGGGTCTTCTCCGCCGGTGATTTGACGGGCGGTTATCGGGAGTTGTGTTGGGATTCATAATCAATGCCACCTTTCCAGTACATACGCCCATTATAGGCAGAGAAAGGGGAAAAAGCAAGGGATTTTCCGCAGTTCTTGACGACGGGCAGAAAGAAACTTGCAATATAGATAGATTTCAGTTATACTGAGAGAAATTGGAGGTTTCGACTATGGAGAAAATTACAAGCTTTACCATTGACCATATTAAGCTGCAGCCGGGTCTTTATGTCTCCCGGAAGGATAAGGTAGGCGCAGAGACCGTTACCACCTTTGACCTGCGGTTTACATCTCCCAACGATGAGCCGGTGATGAACACGGCAGAAATGCACACCATCGAGCATTTGGCGGCTACCTATCTGCGAAATGCGCCTATTTGGAAAGAAAAAGTGCTGTATTTTGGTCCTATGGGCTGCCGCACCGGCTTTTATTTGCTCCTTGCCGGAGACTATAGTTCTGAGGAAGTGCTGCCACTTATTTTGGATTGCTTCCGCTTTGTACGGGATTTCCGGGGAGAGGTACCCGGCGCGTCGGCAAAGGACTGCGGCAACTATTTGGATATGAATTTGCCTATGGCAAACTACTGGGGAGCAAAGTATACACGCCTTTTGGAAAATATTACGGAAGAGTGTCTAAACTATCCTGTTTGAATGTAGGGCGGGGGCTTGCTCCCGCCGCTTGAAATGCGAGGAAAGGAAAGAATTATGAAACTTGGCATTATTGGCGCGATGGATGTGGAGGTCGCCACACTGAAAGCAAAAATGGAAAATGTAAATACCCGGCAAATTGCAGGCTCTGCCTATTTTGAAGGCACTTTGGAAGGTGCGCCTGCTGTTGTGGTGCAGTGCGGTGTGGGAAAGGTCAATGCCGCCCTGTGCGCCCAGATTTTATGCGATTTGTACGGCGTAACCCATTTGGTAAATACCGGCATTGCCGGCTCTTTATGCGCAGAGCTGGACATTGGGGATTTGGTTATCAGTCAGGACGCCATTTATCACGATTTTGACCTGCATTTTTGGGGTCGACCTATTGGACAGGTGCCGGGGATGGATGTAGTTGCTTTTCCGGCAGATACTGCTCTTGCGGAGGCCGCTTTTTCTGCCGCTGAGGAGGAAAACCCCGGGCATACCAAGCGCGGTCGAATTGCCAGTGGCGACCAGTTTATCTGCTCCAAGGCGCAAAGAGCAAAAATTATTGCCGATACCCAAGCCATTTGCGCGGAAATGGAGGGCGCGGCTATTGCTCATACTGCTTATCGAAATGGCATACCCTTTGTGATTATTCGGGCAATTTCCGACAAGGCAGACGATTCGGCCCAGATGGATTATCCCACCTTTGAGGCCATTGCCGCCCGGCGTTGCGCCGCAGTAACAACAGCCCTTGCCCGTCGTTTGGCAAAATAAAAATGTCGGCGTGTACTTTGCGGTACACGCCGATTTTTAGGTTTTGTTATTGTCTACGGGCTTATAGTGCCGTTCAAGAGGAATCCTGTAATAGTAGAACAAATAGATAATAAAGCAAACAATCCAACCTAAGGGGTAGCCCATAGCAATGGGAAGAACCTCGTTACAAACCACAGACATAATGGCAAGATAGATTTGCCGGAACGCAACATAGGACGATAGCATAATAATCATAGGCGCGCGGGTATTGCCTGCGCCCCGGAGTGCGAAGGCGTAGATCTGAACCAGGCAAGCGGGAATGTAGAAGGGGGTAATGTATTGCAAAAACATTATACCGTAGCGGATAGACTCTGCTTCCTGGATAAAGAAACGAACAACATACCCGGAAAACAGCAATACCGGCACCGTCAGCGCAATGGTTACGCCTGCTGTGATGAAAAGCGAGTAGGTAACGCCCTGCTTTGCCCGCTTTGCCTGCCCGCAGCCTAAATTTTGACCTACAAAGGTGGTGGTTGCCATAGAAATGGACTGGGCGGGAAGGAACAGCAGCATATCAATCTTGGAGTAGGCTGTGTAGCCGGACATACAGTTGGGACCAAAGAAATTGATGTAGGACTGCACGAAGATATTGGAGAAAGAGGTAATGGAGACCTGGAGCGCCGAGGGAATACCAAGGGCAAAAATCCGTCCCAGCAAATGCCAGTTGATTTGTAGCTTCTTAAATTGCAGGCGGACACAGGTATCAGACCGAATCAGCGCAATTATAATAAGCACTGCGGAAACACACTGAGAAATGATGGTTGCCCAGGCTACGCCTTCTACCTTCATACCAAAGCCGAGGACAAACAGCAAATCCAGCACAGTATTCAGCACCGCGCAAACCACCAAAAAGTAGAAGGGGCGCTTGGAGTCGCCAATAGCCCGGAGGATGGCTGCGCCCATATTGTAAAACACAAGACCCAAAATGCCGGTAAAGTAGATGGAAAGGTAAGTTTTTGCTTCAGGGCGTACGGCATCGGGAATTTTGGCAAAATCCAAAAGCAGCGGCGTCAGCAGATGACCGGCTACCGTAAAGATAAGACCCATCACAAGAGTCATCACCATAGCGGTATGGACAAGCTTTTCGATGGCATCTTCGTTTTTTGCGCCGAAATTCTGGCTGATCAGCGCGCCGGTGCCGGCAGAAAAGCCTAAGAAAAAGCCGATGAACATATTAACGATAGGTCCCATCGAACCAACGGCGGCAAAGGCGTTATCGCCCACAAAATTACCCACAACCCAAGTGTCTACCGTGTTATATAGCTGCTGAAAGAGGTTGCCGATCAGCAGGGGAAAGGCAAAGGAAATCAGCTGCCGGGTAATGCTGCCTTGGGTCATATCCATACTGTTGCGGCTGACCCGGTTTTCAGTTTGCTTGCGGATACCAATCAAAGAAAATGCCTTCTTCCATTTATTTTTGCTGATTATACCACCCGGGGAGAGAGAATGCAAGCGAAGGAAAGAAAACACTTGCATTTTAATAGAAATGGAATACAATAGAGATAACTTTTAAGATAGGACGGATGTATATGAATAAAGTTTACATACCCGACGGGTATAAGCCGGTTTTGGATGCCTATGATACCCAGCGGGCGATTGCTTACATAAAGCAGACCTTTCAGGAGGAATTTTCCTCTGCGCTGAACTTAAAGCGTGTGTCTGCGCCCCTTTTTGTTACGGAGGACTCCGGTTTGAACGATAACCTCAACGGACACCAGAGGGCGGTTTCCTTTGATGTGCCTGCGGTTGGTACAGACGCCCAGGTTGTTCACTCCCTGGCAAAGTGGAAGCGCCTGGCGCTGAAAAGATACGGTTTTAGCATCGGCAACGGTCTTTATACCGATATGAACGCTATCCGCAGGGAAGAGGAGCTGGACAATATCCACTCCATTTATGTGGATCAGTGGGACTGGGAGAAGATTATCACCCCGGAAAACCGAAACTTGGATTATCTAAAGCTGATTGTCCGCGCCATTGTCCGCGCCATTTGCAACACCAATGACCGGCTTCACGTGCGTTTTCCCCAGCTTCGGGTAGAGCTGTGTCCTGAGGTTAGTTTTATTACCTCTCAGGAGCTGGAGGATATGTACCCCCAGCTTTCCGGCAGCGAAAGAGAACGGGAATATGTCCGTCAGCACAAAACCGCCTGCATTATGCAAATTGGCGGCAACCTGCGTTCCGGCAAGCCCCACGATGGCCGCGCCCCGGATTATGACGATTGGAACTTAAACTGCGATATTTTCTTCTGAGATGAGGTGCTGGGTCGGGCGCTGGAAATCTCCTCTATGGGTATCCGTGTAGATGCAGAAGCCTTAGACCGCCAGCTCAGCCTGTCGGGATGCGATGACCGTCGAACCCTTCCCTTCCATAAGATGCTGCTGAATAACGAATTGCCCCTTACCATCGGCGGAGGTATCGGTCAAAGCCGCTTAAGTATGCTGATGATGGGCTGCTGTCATATCGGCGAGGTGCAGTCCAGCATTTGGGACAGCGAAACCCTTGCTATATGTGAAGCTGCCGGTGTTCCGCTTTTGTAAAGACAAAATCTGTAAAATGGTCTAAATTACGGTTGACTTTTTGTCGATTTCGAGTATACTGTAAATATAAAAATATTCCGTTGATGCTTTTTGGGAAATGGCGCGCCATTGACCGAAAGGATGAGGACTCTCTGGAGAACACATTAGATTGTGTGCCGAAGGTGCAAGGCTCAGAATATGGGCTGAATCTCTCAGGCAAAAGGACAGAGACGCGCTACCAAAGGTATTGTGTGCTTTTTTGAGCAGTCCTGCAAACGGACTGCTCTTTTCATAATATTTATCAAAAGGATGGATGAAAAATGTACGGAAAACCTTTGGAAGCTATCGAATTTGTGGGCAAATTTGACCCTGTTGTGGCTGAAATGATGGATCGGGAGTTTACCCGGCAAAAAGACGGCATTGAGTTGATTGCCTCTGAAAATTTTGCATCTCCTGCTGTAATTGCGGCGATGGGCTCTGTGCTTACCAATAAATACGCAGAGGGTCTGCCCGGAAAGCGGTATTACGGCGGCTGCCAGTTTGTAGATGAGCTGGAAAGTTTGTGTATCGAACGGGCAAAGAGCCTGTTTGGCGCAGATGCAGCCAATGTGCAGCCCCACTCCGGCGCCCAGGCCAATATGGCTGTGGAGCTTGCCATTTTGCAGCCCGGCGATACGCTGATGGGTATGAGCCTTGCCAACGGCGGTCATCTGACCCACGGAAGTCCTGCCAACATATCCGGAAAATACTATAATGTGGTCTCCTATGATGTCAATCACGAAACAGGTCTGATTGACTATGATGAAATCCGGGATTTGGCAAAGAAAAATAGCCCCAAGCTGATTATTGCCGGCGCTTCTGCCTATCCCCGCGCCATTGATTTTAAGATTTTTGCAGATATTGCCCACGAGGTAGGGGCTGTATTTATGGTGGATATGGCCCATATTGCAGGTCTCGTTGCCGGTGGCGCTCATATGAGCCCTGTGCCGTATGCGGATATTGTTACCACCACTACCCACAAGACCCTCCGCGGTCCCCGTGGCGGCCTGATTCTCTGCAAGGAGGAATTTGCCAAGAAAATCAATTCCGCCGTATTCCCCGGCACCCAGGGGGGTCCGCTGGAGCATATTATTGCCGCAAAGGCTGTCTGCTTTAAGGAAGCTGCCAGCGATGAATTTAAGGCATACGCCCATAACATCGTAAAAAATGCAAAGGTTATGGCAGAGGGACTGTTAGAAGAAGGCTTTGATTTGGTTACCGGCGGTACGGATAACCATTTGATGCTGGCAGACCTGCGTCCTATGGGCATTACGGGCATCGAATTGCAGACCCGCCTGGATGCCAACCACATTACCCTTAATAAGAATGCTATCCCCGGAGACCCGGAAAAGCCCTCTGTTACCAGCGGTGTTCGCGTAGGTACTGCGGCAGCTACCACTCGGGGCTTGGGTGAAGAAGAAATGCGCCGTATTGCCAAGTGCATTGGTATGACTGCCCGGGATTTTGCAGGCACATCTGCCGAGGTTAAGGCGATTGTTGCCGATATTTGCGAAAAGTTCCCCCTCTATAAATAATAAAAGGCTCCGAAGTTCGGAAAACTTCGGAGCTTTCTTTAAGGAGTAGCCTATGACACGGTTTTTTGTTGAAAAGGAAGAACTGGAAAATCGGGAGATTGTTCTTTCCGGCGAGAATGCCGCCCACGCAAAAGTCTTGCGACTGAAAGCAGGGGAAGAGGTGCTTGTGTGCGACGGGCAGGGCAGGGAAGCCCTGTGCCGGGTATCTGAAAGGGATATGCTGACCTTGGAAATTATACAATGTCGGGAAAGCGAAACGGAGGCTGCTGCCCGTGTCAGCGTCTATATGGCATTTCCCAAGGCGGATAAATTGGAGCACGTCATTCAAAAAGCTACGGAATTAGGCGCGGCAGAAATCGTTGCCTTTCCCTCTGCCCGATGTGTTTCCAAGCCCGACGATAAGAGTCTTAAAAAGAAGTTAGAGCGTTGGCAAAAAATTGCCGCATCTGCCGCAGAGCAGTCCGGCCGGGGCATCATTCCGAGGGTTTCGGTGCTGGGAAGCTATAAGGAAGCCCTTTTGCAGGCAAATCAGGCAAGGCTTGCCATCCTCCTTTATGAAAATGAACGGGCAACAACCTTAAAAATGGCATTGGAAGCCAAGCCCTTTGCATCTGTCAGTCTGATCTCCGGGCCGGAGGGTGGGTTGGAGGAAAGGGAAGTGGAGATGGCGAAAGCTGCCGGGGTGCAGATTTGCACTTTGGGCAAACGGATTTTGCGCTGCGAGACTGCGCCCCTTTGCGCTTTGTCTGCGGTAATGTACGCAGCAGGGGAGTTCTAAAAACAAACTGCCTAAGGCGGTATTGCCTTAGGTAGTCTTTTATTTGTGATATTTACTGCCGGCTTGGATGGCTTCTGCCCGATAAATCTGTTCCAAAACCATAATCCGCGCCAGATGATGGGGAAAGGTCATTTTTCCCATAGAAAGCTGAAAATCTGCAGCGGATTTTACTTGAGGAGCCATTCCAAAGGAGGAGCCTATGAGAAAGCAGGCAGAGCTTTTTCCACTGACCTTTACCTGCGCGATTTTCTCTGCCAAATCTTCAGAGGAAAGATTTTTGCCTTCGGGGGTTAATACGCAAAACCAGGCGCCTTTTGGGATTTTGTTTAGAATCAATGCCGCCTCTTTTTCAAGACCTGCGGAAATTTCCGCAGGAGAAGGATCGTCGGGAAGCCGTATTTCCGGCAACTCCACAATGGAGAACCGACAGTAAGCCTTTAGCCGCTTCTCATATTCTGCAGCTGCGGAAAGATAGAATTTTTCTTTCAGCTTGCCCACGGTAAGTAATGTAATTTCAAACATATATGGCCTCCGTAGCATTTTTTCTAGTATATCACGGGAATGGTAAAAATGCAATCCGGGAAAGTTATCTACAGGAGGGGAGCATATGAAAAAAGAAAAGCCTATTATTACAGATCCCAATGGCTCTTATACCGGCAAACTGGCTGATCCCGAGGAAAAGCCGGTACAGGACGCGGACGATTTGTAAAGGTTTATTTTTGCTTTTTTTGCAGACGGTATTTTTGCTGGGTGGCGATTCCGCCCCGGATGTGTCGCTGGGCCTTATTCAGGTCCAGAACACTGCGTGCCTGCTTATAAAGGCTGCTGCTTATGTGGGGAAGCCGTTGGGATAAATCCTTATGTACGGTTGATTTGGAAATACCGAAGTGTTTTGCCGCTGCGCGGACGGTGGCACCGGTCTCTATGATGTATATGGCCAGGTCATAGACCCTTTTCTCAATGGTATCTTCCATAAATTCCCCTCCCTGAACTGTGCTGCCAAGAACAATCTATGTAAAATAGTGTTTACTTATGTGTCCTTGACAAATAATCAACGAGTCTGTAAAATAGATTTGTAAATACTCGTTTGTGTATGTATGAAAAGAGGAAATGTATGGAAATCAATAAAAAGACATTGTGGAATATATTTTGGGTAGCCGCCGGATGTATTCTTCTTTATGTGCTTGTTGGCGAGCGGGAACGGTATGAGCTGTTCGCAGATAAAATCAGCGCCATATTTGCGCCCTTTGTATTTGGCGCAGTGCTGGCTTTTATTTTGAATGTGCCTATGCGCGGCTTTGAAAAAATGCTGAAGAAAGTGTCAAAACCCGGAGTGCGTCGGGCGCTGGCAGCCGTGCTTACATTTTTAATGATATTGCTTATTTTGGCAGTTGTTTTTCTGCTTTTGATTCCCCAGCTTTCTGAAACCTTCGAGAAGCTGATACCGACCTTAATAAACTTTGTAACGGATATTGGAAACCGTGTGAATGGGTTATTGGAAAGCAATCCTGAGCTAAAGCAGTGGCTGGTAGAGAATGCAAATTTTGAAATAATCAACTGGTCGGACATTGTGCAAAAGGCTGTGGCAATGTTAGGAAACAGTATCAGCAAAATTCTGGCGAGCGCTGTTACAGCTATCAGTACCCTGTCTACTGCGCTTATGGATTTGGTAATCGGTGTGGTATTTGCGGTTTACTGCCTGTTCCACAAGGAAACTCTTGCCCGGCAAGGCAGAAAAATCCTTTACGCATACCTGCCGGAAAAGGCTGCGGACTATATTATCCGCACAATGCGCTTGACAAACACCACATTTTCCAATTTCCTTTCCGGTCAGTGCATTGAGGTTGTGATTCTCGGCTCTATGTTTGCCGTTACTATGTGGATTTTTGGTATGCCCTATATCCCCTTAATCAGTGTTTTAATTGCAGTAACGGCATTTATCCCTATCGTTGGCGCCTGGGTCGGCTGTATTGTGGGCGCATTCCTGATTTTTGTGGCAGAGCCAAGCCTTACCATTTGGTTTGTGGTTATGTTCCTTGTTTTACAGGAGATTGAGAATAACCTCATTTACCCCAAGGTAGTAGGCACTTCTGTTGGACTTTCGGGAATGTGGGTGCTTGTGGCGATTGCTGTTGGCGGACATCTTATTGGCGTTGCAGGTATGTTTTTGATGATTCCTGTGGTGTCTGTGTTCTATACGCTGTTTCAGGAATACACCAATCACAGACTCCACCTGCGTGAGATTGACCCGGAAAAGCTCACCGTCCAGCCTCCGGAGTTGTCTTCTAAGCTAAAAGAAAAGCTTAAATCCCAAAAAGATAAAAAAGAAAAAAGCGATAAAAAATAATGATAACCCCTCCGGTCGCAAAGACCGGAGGGTTACTTTCATTTTGCGCAGGTATATAGCAAATGGGATGGTCAGAAAAGAGGTAAAATGTTTCTTGACATATAAGAATAAATTATATACAATAAAAATGAAACTATACAAAGGAGGCGAGATGGGATGAATTTTGTAATGCTAAAGGGGTTCTGTCTATTGCTCTGTGTGTTCAGATATCCTGCCTCCCTGTATAGAGGGTAACTGAAAAAGCATAGAAAGCGCATAGACAGAAGATTTTACAGTCTGTTTATGCGCATTTTTTATATTAAGAAAAATTTTTTTGAAAAAAATGTCACTTTTTGGGCGTTTCATTCTATATATAGTAGAGGGGGTAATGAAAATGTAATCACGGACAGGAAAATTTTAATCACATAAAGGAGGAACTCTTGATGAACAAAATCATTTTTGCCATTTTATCGTGTACCCTGATTTTAATCCTGCTCCCCGGTTGTGCAATGTTGGAACAGTTATTTGGAAATCCCTCAGCACCGCCGACAGAGCCGACAGGAGATCTGGAGACAGCAAGTTGTCGCGCAGACCCCTATATTCAGGAGCCTGCTTTATCCTGGGAATACTCGCTTGAGATCACAACGAAGGACAGTAGCATTTATATAAATGATGTCTTGTACAAAGAGACACCGTCTGCCGTTCCTCCTGTCATTTCATATAGCGAAGGATTTCTCAGCGCCGCCGCTTTGCTGGATGCTGCCAACGGAAATCAGGATATATCTGACATATTGAGCAGGATACAAAATGGGGAACCTTGTTGCGTTTTGGAAACAGATGAAGACAGCAACTTCGGTAAGTACATATCTGTGTACGAAATTGACAATGCCTATTATTTTGTAAGGTTTTTTGAAAATGGCGTCGTAATGCGAATTCACTGCACATTTATTGACGAGGAGGTCTGTAATAATGAAAAATAATAGATTAAGAAATACGACAGTACTGGTTTCAATCCTGTCAATTCTATTTGTCTTATTTACATTTACTGTAAATGCAGCGGAAACCAATGCATATGATTTTTCCAATTTCACAGAAGCAGACAGTATGGCTTTTGTTGAAGATCAAAACATTGAAATTCCAACAAAATTGCTGCAGTCAAATTATTTGTCAGTGTTCACACGAGAACTAATTTTACAGGCCAGTAGTATTCTGCACTTTATTATATAGCAAAGAATAGCTCGTGGCAGAAACCGTCATCGGAACTGCACCATAGTTAACATAGCTTGCAACTGCTACGCGAATATCTTCGGCATATTCTTGTGTTTCAGAATAATTAAAACAAAAAGGTACATTTGGTGATTGGTTGGCAATTGGGTTACAAGCGGGGGAGCGTTCAATCCAAGGTGGTATAATTATAATTGTTATGCCTTTGCGATCAACAGAGCAGAACAGCCTCAGTTTTATCCATCGCGGCCGTACATTCAGTATCAACCTGGAGATATGAGTGGTGCAGGGGCCTTTCAAAACTGTTCGAACATCAACCAATTAGCGGAAATAATTCGTGCTGATTTGGTAGCGATGGGGTTTTCCAATATTTCTCTTTCATCGTCCATTCCAACAATTAATTCTACACAGGAGCTCATTTGTGTTAGAATGAAATATGATGTGGATTATCACTTTATGCGATATGACTTAGATACTAATGCTTGGTATCACAAACCCGGAACTACGGCGGTATTAAAATACAATTATAGTCCAAATAATAATATGCTTTGGTACAACGAGTACAGTAACGCCCAAGGTACGTATCCGTCAACTTTTGAATATAATAGCGATATTGTGTTTATTACATATTCAAAGAATCAAATTAATGTCGCAGGTAGTGCTACTTCAAGAAAATATATCCAACCCAACAAAGATGTATTTTGCGAATTAGACTTTACAAATACAGGCAATTATGACATACAACTACGGTCGACACATTCTTTCCATTATGAAATTTACGACAAAGATTTCAATGTGGTGCTATCGGGAACCGGAACAGCAATTGACGAATACTTCCCGGCTGTGAAAGAAAAATATTATTTAAGAGCAAATTTTGAAACCAATACAAGTTTGCATTATATTGATATCTCTATAGAAAACCACGTACACTCTAATTACTCTTTCGAGTACAAAGATTCCTCGTTTCATATAGGCACTTGCGTATGTGGTCATACAATAACAGAACGCCACTGGGTTAAGCAGACAAGTGGCAGATATGCCAATTGCGTGGACTGCGGTGCGCTTATTGATTTAGGCGGTACGATTACGCCCATCAATCCGTTCAACATTGCCAAAGTTTCTGTCAATGGCAGTTATATACTGGCAAATGGTATTGTGGTTGTGGTAGAAGTTGATGTAGAAGCCTACATAAACGGCACGCTGATTTTCTACGAACCGGATAAACTGCCTGTTACGCAATAGAATAAAAAGATGCGCCCCGAAATCGGGGCGCATCTTCTATTTAAGGATTAGTCCTTGTACATCTCGACCAGCTTCAGCAGGTGCTCGTAACGCTCCTTAGCGGCAGCCTCGTTCTTAGCGAACAGATCGGTTGCGCGCTCGGGGAACTCACGGGTCAGACGGCTGTAGCGGGCCTCGTTCATCAGGAACTCCTGATAGCCATCCTTGGGAGCCTTGGAGTCCAGAGTGAACTTGCCGGTCTCCTTGGAGGGATCAAAGCGGAACAGGTTCCAGTAACCGCAGTCAACAGCCTTCTTCATCTCAGCCTGGCAGTTCATCATGCCGCCCTTGATGGAGTGCATCTCACAGGGAGCGTAGCCGATGATCAGGGAAGGACCGTTGTAAGCCTCAGCCTCGCAGATAGCCTTG
>JAZRKY010000135.1:0-6499 GCA_045646585.1 Faecousia sp.
GGTGGGAACAACAGGGCTCGAACCTGTGACCCCATGCTTGTAAGGCATGTGCTCTCCCAGCTGAGCTATGCTCCCCTACCAAGCGCACCGAGTTATCTCAGCGACGGGTATCATTATACACAGATGTGCGCCTTTTGTCAAGGCTTTTTTCTTAAAAATTTTCATTATTTTTTGTTAAATTTTCAGCCCGAAAAAATGCACTTTTTCCGGGCTGTTTTGCCTTATTTACAGACTTTTCAGGATGCCAAAAACATCCTCAGGCGTAAATTCGTACACCGTATCACAAAACTGACATTCTACCGGGAAGGTTTTTCCTTCCTCGGCTATTTCAGACAGCTCCTTTTTGCCCAAGCTAATGAGCGCAGCGGTTACTCTCTCCCGGGAGCAATAACAACGGTATTCCACCTGCGTTGTTTCCATAAACACAACGCCAAGGTCGCCAAGCACAGCCCCAAGAATATCCTCCGGGGTCATTCCTTGCTCCAGCATAGCAGTTACAGCGCCGGCGCGCTTAATGCCCTCTTCTACCTTTGCAATTGTTTCCTCCGGCGCGCCGGGAAGGAGCTGAATCAGATAGCCGCCGGCTACCTTTACGGATAAATCCGTATCCACCAAAACGCCAAGGGCGCAGGCAGTAGGTGTCTGCTCGCTTTGGGCAAAATAACAGGTTACATCATCACCAATCTCGCCCGATACAAGGGGTACAGAGCCCACATAAGGCTCTTTCATCTGCAAGTCCCGGATAATGGTTAAAGTGCCGTCTGTGCCCACTGTAGCGCCCACATCCAGCTTCCCGGGGTATTTTTCTGCCAGCGGAACATTGGGCTGGGTTACATAGCCCCGGACATTGCCAATGGGGTCAGATACGCAGACGATGGTTCCAATAGGGCCACCGCCCTTGATTTGCATAGTCATAGAGCCGTTTTCCACTTTTTGCATATTGCCCATCATAGAAGCGGCCGTCAACGCCCGACCAAATGCGGCGGTTGCGTTGGGGGTGGTTTTCTGTATCTCGGCACCACGGCGAACGGTCTGGGTAGAGCGAATCGTCACAGCCTTTACAAAGCCATCTATGGTCATACCCCGCACTAAATAGTCCTGCATTTTACTTTGCCCTTTCTTGCCTTAAAATAAATTCTCTGCTCTCCATCCCGAGGCTGATCAAATCGGCGGTCAGCAAATACCTCTATATGGGTAAAGCCTGTCTCCCGCAAAAAATCTGTCAGCTGTTCCCTTGAGTAAGCATATTCCTGATGGACTTCCCCACTGCGCTCCCACAGCTGTCCCCTCCGCTGAAAAATATCCATTCCATAGGTGCAGATGTTGGTCTTTTCGTCAAACTCGCCCCGCCAAAGGCAGAACACATCATCGTCCTCATCCAAAAAGACCTGTCCGTCCATAGCCCGCATCTTTTCCGGGGTGTTTACATCAAAGATAAAACAGCCACCAGGATTGAGCGCTTTGTAAATTCTGCGGATAGCTTTCCTGCAATCCGCAGGCTCTGTAATATAGTCCAGACTATCCAGCGCGCATACCGCAAGGTCTACCCCTCTTGGTAAGTGTAGCTCTGTCAGGTCTTGGCAGACAAACAAAGGCGCATCTTCTCTGTCTGCTATCTTTTCAGATGCCATTGCCAGCATATCCGGCGACATATCCACACCGATGACGGAAATACCGCAGTCAGACAGCAGTAACGACACAGAGCCCGTTCCGCAGGCAAGGTCTACCGCCGTTCTCGGATAAATCCCCTCCCGACGGAGAATATCAAAATAAAAGTCTACAACGGCTTTATAGTCTACATCGTTTGTTAAGCGGTCATAGCTTTCCGCCAGGGCTTTGTAAGCATCCATTTCATACCTCACAAAAAACATCCCGGGCATTGCCCGGGATGCCCTTATTTATTTCTTGTTAAAAATGTTCAGCACATCGTCGATTTCAGAAGAACCGCCGATTGCAGCAGCAAAGCCCTTCTTAGGCTGGGGCTCTTCCTTATGGTCAAAGCCCGTAGCAATAACGGTAACCTGAATTTCGTCCTCCAGGTCATTGGAGTAGGTTGCGCCGAAGATAATGTTAGCATCGGGATTGGCAGCCTCCTGCACAATACCTGCTGCAGTTTCTACATCGTCCAATGTCAGCTCAGCAGAGCCGCAAACATTGATCAGCACGCCGGTAGCGCCGTTGATAGAGGTCTCCAGCAAGGGGCTGGCAACCGCAGCCAAGGCAGCCTGCTCAGCCTTATCCCGGCCGGTAGCAACGCCAACACCCATATGGGCGCGGCCGGCTTCCTTCATAACGGCAGATACGTCCGCAAAGTCAAGGTTAATAATCACGCGCTCGGAGTAGCCAACCAACTCAGAAATAGAGGCAACCGCCTGCTTCAGCACATCGTCAGCGATGCCGAATGCGTTAGCGAAGGTAATCTTCTGATCGGTTACATATTTCAGCCGGTCATTGGGGATAATCACCAGAGAGTCTACCCGACCGCTGAGGGCTTCAATACCGGCTTCTGCCTGACGCATACGGTTTGCGCCCTCAAACTTAAAGGGCTTGGTTACAATACCGACAGTCAGCGCGCCAGCCTCACGGGCAAGGTCTGCAACAATAGGCGCTGCACCAGTACCTGTGCCGCCGCCCATACCTGCGGTGATAAATACCATATCTACGCCTTCAACCAGCTTTGCAATCTGGGCTCTGCTCTCTTCAGCAGACAGCTTGCCGATTTCGGGCTTGGAGCCTGCGCCCATACCGCCGGTGAGCTTTTCACCAATCTGCAGCTTATTGGGACAGACAGACTTATTCAAATCCTGCTTATCGGTGTTAATAACCACAAAGTCAACACCGCCAACACCTGCACCGATCATACGGTTAATAACATTATTGCCGGCGCCACCGACACCGATTACCTTAATTTTAACTACGCGTTCCTGGAAATCAGCCATTTCCCTATCCTCCTATGTATGATTGGCAGATTAGTATCTGCCCAAGTTACAATGTTACTTCTTTATTCTACCTTGAAAATGCCGTTCGGTCAATAGAAATTATAGGATTTTTTAAGAAAAATTTTATGGAGTTTTCCACAATCAGTCAAAAGACTTAAAGTACACCTCATCCGGCCAGGTAGTAAAGCTCACATCCAGCATACCTGCCTGATACTGACCCAACTGATAAATTGTTTGTACAACAGAGAAAACCTTTTTGGCAAGCTCCTCTCCGTCGCCAAACCGAATTTCAAATCTTTGCCCGTACCAAACAGCGATATTGCTCATATCGGAAACATCAATGGTAGCAAGCTCGCCCAAAACACCGTTTGCTTCCATTTCTTTGGCAATTTGCAAAGCGGCCGCCAACCGTTCGAAGTTATATACAGTAATCGGTGCTGAAGCTCCTTCCACATCCGGTACAGCCTGCATTTCCGACGCAACTGCCGTTTTTCCAAGCTCGGGATTTTCCAATTTTACGCCTAATATCCGCGTATTGCTGTAGGCAACAGAGCCATCCACCTTCTCAAGGATTTTTCCCTCGCAGCTGACAAGCCACCAGGAAGTATCCTCGCTCTGCACCGCGTAGGAAACCTCTGTTTCTTCCACTTGAATCACAACGGTATCCGGCAGACGAATGGCAATACTAAGCACCTTATGGATATAGGGCAGCTTTGTTAAAATACGGCTGGCAATCTGTCCTTTGTTTAAGGTCAGCAGGTTTGTTCCGTTCATTACGCCGGAGGCCTCTTGGATTTGGGAGACCGTGTATTTCTGTGTACCTACCACCTCAACCTGACTTACCTTAAAGAAAATAGACATACCAAATACCACCGCCATAACAATGGCGATCACCGTTACAAGGCGAATCAAAAAGCGGGTAATATTTACAGGCTTTGCCTCGGTATAGATTGTTTCCTCTTGGCGAGGTTTGTTATCCGACCGACGTCTGCGGACGGGTCTTCTTGTGTTATTATCCATCGTTTACCCCTTTTGTTGTGCCAGAGAGTACATAATATCGCAAAGTCGCTCCGCAGAGTCAGGAACGGCAATTTTTAACAATGCAGTACGCATTTTAGACGCTTTTTCCTTATCCTCTGCCAGTGTTTTGATTTCATCAAACAGCTTTTTGGCTGTGCAATCCTTTTCCAAAATCAATGTCGCGCCGCCGTTTTCAGACAGAACACGGGCGTTCATTTCCTGATGGTTGTTGGTTACATTGGGAGAGGGAATCAAAATGCAGGGTGTCCCGGAAGCTGCAATTTCGTTGCAGGTAGATGCGCCTGCCCGACCGATAAATACATCTGCCGCCGCCACTACGGTGGGCATATTATAAATGTACTGCACCATACGAATGTCGTCTGTTTTTGTAAGGTCTACGCCCTTGCTTGCCACCAAATCCGGCATCCAGTTCCAGCCATAGCTGCCAACGGCGTGGATATGCTGGAAAGGAAAGCCTGCCGCCTGCTCTAATACAAACAGCTCCGCCATCAGTTCATTCATCGCCTTTGCGCCCTGGCTGCCAAAAGCAGTAACCACCACCGGACGGTTATCCAGCTTAAGCTCCTTGCGGGCGGCATCTCTGTCGGCAAAAATGAACTCTCTGCGGACAGGCATACCAACCACTTCCACCCGTTCCGGGTGCCTATAGTACTTTTTACATTCTTCAAAGCAGACCATAACCTTATCTGCCCACTGGGCAGCCATTTTTGTGGTCCGTCCGGGAACGGCATTTGCCTCGTGAACGCAGGTAGGAATCCCCATTTGGTGGGCAGCAAGCAGAGCCGGATAGCTAGCATAGCCGCCTGTGCCGATAACAACATCAGGTTGAAACTCTTTCATAATCTTCTTACAGGCAGGTACAGATTCCAATACGCAGCGTACTGCCAGCATATTCCGCTTGATAGCCTTCCAGCTGAAGCCCCGGCGCATACCGTAGGCATCAATGGTCATAAGCCTGTAGCCCGCTTTGGGTACAAGCTCCTCTTCCATACTGTTTTTTGCGCCAATGAACAAAATATTACTGTCCGGGTAGCGCTCCTTCCATATGTTGGCTACGGAGATAGCAGGCATAATATGACCGCCTGTACCGCCGCAGGTAAAAATCACATTCATATCGTTTCCTCCTGTACAGCTGCCCGGTTACGATACCGGGAAATGCCAAGAACAATGCCCATCTCCCCTAAATTTACCGCTAATGCCGTTCCTCCATAGGAGAAAAACGGCAGGGCAATTCCCGTAGATGGGAGCAAATTTGTAACAACACCTAAATTTAGGACAGTCTGCACCGCTATCAGTGTAATAAGCCCGGAGGCAAGGACCGTCGAAAATTTATCCGGGGCGCGCAAGGCAATCCAGTACCCCCGCAAGATCAGCGCAGCGAACAAAACCATTATCAGCACCGCGCCCACAAGCCCCAATTCCTCGCAAATAATAGCGAAAATGTAATCGTTATACTGAAAGGGCAAATACAGGTACTTTTGCCTGCTTTTGCCCAAGCCTAAGCCGAATAACCCCCCGGAGCCAATGGCATAAAGGGATTGCAGAATCTGATACCCCGTGTCCCCTGGGTCCTCTTCCGGGTGGAGCCAGGCGGTGATTCTGTCGCCTGCGTAGCCCATAAAGCTCACATAAATAACCAAAAACGCCACTGCCGCGCCTGCACCCGCCAAAAGCCATTTGGGGCTTGTGCCCGCAACGAACATCATCACAACCGCCACCATACCCATCAGCATAATGGCAGACAAATGCTTTTCCAGCGCCAGGGGAACAAGAATTCCCATAAGGGCGCAGCCAAAGCCAAACACCCCAAAACGGAATTTTTTGGCTTCCTGCCCAAAATCCTTCGTTAGTCTTGCGAACAGGACGATAAGGGCAAATTTTGCAATTTCCGAGGGCTGGAATTGCAGACCCGCAATATTTATCCATCGTTTTGCGCCGTTGACCGACTGACCGAACACTAGTACAGACAAAAGGAGCAAAATACTGACGCCATAGATTGGCCAAGCCATTTGAAACCAAAAGGCAGCCGGCACACGGTACAGCGCCACCATCGCAACCAGTCCAATCAAGGCGCAAACGCCCTGTTTTTGCAAATATCGGGTGGATACGGTATAGCCCGTATCGTATTCGCTTTGGGCGTAGCTTGCGGAATACAGCATTAAAAGCCCCACCCCAAGCAAGCTCAGCAGAATAATCAAAAAAGGAACATCGAAACTTTCACCCGCCGGCCGTATCTGCCGACGGCGGTTCTCTTTGGCATGCAGAATCCGCTCCGCAGCCATAAAACCTCCTTATCCGATAAGCCCGGAAATGCTGAACCAAGCCACCACACACATAATGGCAGATACGAATGTAAACACCAGTACGATCTTAACTTCCTTCCAGCCGCACATCTCAAAATGGTGGTGAATGGGCGCCATCTTGAAAATACGCTTGCCGTGGGTGGCCTTAAAGTAAACGATCTGAATAATGTCAGAGAGAGTTTCCACAATATACACAAAGCCAACCAGAATCAGCAC
>JAZRKY010000136.1:0-15279 GCA_045646585.1 Faecousia sp.
GATGGTTTTCCCGGAATCCCGCAACAGCTCTCCCGTGAAAATAAGCTCCTTTTGGAGCGCTTCCAAATAAGGCTCCATCAGCTCCATCCGCTTGCCCACTGTACGGCTGACAAAGCTGCAATAGGTACACCTTGTGGGGCAAAAGGGGATGCCCACATAAAGGGAAATATCGTTCTTTTCCATTCTCTCTACCGCTTTTACGGTGGAAAGAGAGCAGGAAAGGGCTAATTTTCGTCTATTTTCTGTTACATAATACACATTCTTGAGCAATCTATCGGCGCTTTTCGTCGTGCCGCCGTCAAGGAGGTGCTTGGTGGTGATTTTGGTAGGTCGCACGCCGGAAAGAGCGCCCCAAGCCGGGATTTCCGCCAGATGGGGCAAAGCCGCCATATAGTAGCTTTGCTGCAAAACGCGGCGGCGGGAACGGACAGACTCCTCCCCCGCCTTCAGCCGTTTAACAGCCCGGGTCTTTTTGCCGCAGACGGTAATTTCCGTTACGGCAGTAAGCCAAGCGCTTCCCCTGTGCAGGCGGGAAACCGCAGTTCCCGCCTGCATAGCGGAAAACAGCGCCATTTGCAGTTGGGAAACGGCATATTCCTCTGTATGACCTATCAGCTCTAATTTCATAGCGCGCCTTTCAAATAAGGGTTGTGTTCTCTTTCATAGGAAAGGGTGGTATCCTCCCCGTGTCCGGGAAATACCTGATAATCGCCCGGGAGGGCGGAGAGTTTTTGCAAGGACTTTTTCATATCCTGTGGGTTACTACCGGGAAAATCCGTTCTGCCGCAAGAGCCGGCGAACAAAGTATCCCCGGAGAAAATAACATCCTGGCAAATAAGGCAAACCGAGCCGGGAGTATGCCCGGGGGTGTGCAAAACGGAAAAGGCAAGCCCGGCGACGGACAAGCTATCGCCGTAAGTATCCGTGCTGTAAAGCTCCCCTGCGGTCATAAAAGGAGGTAAGCCCTTTTCTTCCTCCCGCAGATAAACAGGGCAAGCCGTTTCTTCTGCAATTTTGCGGACACCGCCCACGTGGTCAAAGTGTCCGTGCGTTAAGAGGATCGCCGCTACCGTTTTCCCCTGCTGACGGACAACCTGTAATATTCTCTCCGGCAAATAGCCGGGGTCTATGAGGACACAGTCTTCCCTGCCCTCCTGCCACACCATATAACAGTTGGTTTGATAATCGCCCACAGGCATTACAAGCATTTGCATAGCCTTAACCTCTGCGAGGGGTGTCCAGAAGGACATCGGTATCTAAAATCAAGGTAACAGGACCGTCGTTGACCGACTCTACCTGCATATCTGCGCCAAAAATGCCGTGCTGGGGCGGAAAGCCCAGACTTTCGCAATCGGAAAGGAACTTTTCGTACAGGCGGTTGCCCAGCTCCGGGTTTGCCGCATCGGTGAAGCTGGGTCTGCGACCCTTGCGGCAGTTGCCGTATAAGGTAAACTGGCTGACCACCAGCACCTGCCCGCCCACCTCGGAAAGCCCTAAATTCATCTTTCCGTTTTCGTCCTCAAAAACCCGAAGTCCTAAGGCTTTTTCCGCCAAATACCGGCATTTTTCCTCGGTATCCTCAGGACCAACGCCCAAAAGGATTAAAAAGCCCTTGCCGATTTTACCCACCACCTGATTGTCAATGGTAACAGAGGCGGAATTTACTCTTGTCAGTACTGCGCGCATAGTTTCCCTCTCAATTCTGCCCTCTGCGAGAGCCAATCACATCCCGAACGCTCAAAAGCTTATTGCGGATGGTTTCCAGTTCTGCCACATTCCGCACCTCAAAGCGAACGGTAAATACACTGTGTCCGCCGGGCAGATCCTTGCCGTAAAGCTCCTTGACCCGGACACGGGCGGTGGTCATCACCGTAGCCACATCCAAAAGCAAACCGTCTCTTGTGATGCAGTCCAGCTCCAAGGTGGTATCGAAGGGCTGCTCCTCCACATTCGCCCAGCGCACACGCACCCAACGGGCTGCCATCTCCGGGTCGTCCCGATTGGCGGCATTGGGGCAGTCCGCCCGGTGGACAGACACGCCGAAGCCCCGGGTGATAAAGCCGATAATGGCATCTCCCGGCACGGGGGTGCAGCACTTGGAGAATTTAATCATACAGGAGTCAATGTCCTCCACAATAACGCCGTTTGCGCTGTGGCGGCTGCGCTTAAGATTTTCGTTTTCCGGCGCAAGGCGCAGGGGCATATTCTTTTCTGCCTGGGGCTTGGATGCCCGGTGAATATCGTCCCGGATTCTGCCCACTGCCTTGGTTGCGGTCAGACCGCCGTAGCCGATGGCGGCATACATATCATCCCAAGTGTCAAAGGCTAACTTTTTAAGAAGGGCCGATTCCAGCTCCGGGTCGGTAATGGCGGAAAGAGGCAGCTGAAGTCTGCGCATTTCCGCTTCAAAGCTGCTGCGGCCGTGGAGCACAATTTCCTCCCGCTTTTCCTTTTTGAACCACTGCTTGATTTTTGTCCGCGCCTGGTTGGACTGGCAGATATTCAGCCAATCCCGGCTGGGACCCTTGGCGGTTTTGGAGGTGATAATCTCCACAATATCGCCGTTTTTCAGGGGTGTATCAATGTTACTGATGCGGTTATTGACCTTTGCGCCTACCAGAGAATTGCCAACGCCGGAGTGGATAAAATAAGCAAAGTCGATAGGGGTAGAGCCGGCAGGCAGAGATACAATCTTGCCCTTAGGGGTAAAGACGAATACCTCATCGTCAAACATATCAATTTTGAAGGAGCTGACATAGTCCTCCGCGTCTGTATCCTGCTGGCTTTCCAAAAGCCGACGAATCCAATCGAAATCCCGGGTGTTGCCGCTGCCCTGCTTATACTTCCAGTGGGCGGCAACGCCGTATTCCGCTGTTTCGTGCATTTCCCAAGTGCGAATCTGCACCTCAAAGGGAATACCCTGAACGCCGATAACGGTGGTGTGCAGGCTTTGATACATATTGGGCTTGGGGGTGGAAATATAGTCCTTAAACCGCCCCGGCACCAGATTAAAAAGGTCGTGGATATGACCCAGCACATTATAGCAATCGGGAATGGAGTCTACCACTACCCGGAAGGCGTAAATATCATACAGCTCGTCAATGGTCTTATCCTGGGCGCCCATTTTACGGTAGATAGAATACACGTGCTTAATGCGTCCGTATGTCTTATTATGAATACCCACCTCGGTCAAGCGGTTGCTGATTTTCTCTTGGACAGCCCGCATAAAGGCTTCGTCCTTTTCCTTGTGCGCCTGCAAATGGTCCATAATATTTTGGTAGCCGGTGGGGTCAATATACCGGAGCGCAATATCCTCCAGCTCCCACTTGACCCTCTGCATACCTAAGCGGTAAGCCAAGGGGGCGTAAATATCCATCGTCTCCCGGCATTTTAGAATCTGCTTTTCCGGGGTTTGATACTGCATGGTGCGCATATTGTGCAGACGGTCGGAAATTTTAATCAGCACCACGCGGATATCCTTGGACATCGCCATAAACATTTTCCGCAGATTTTCCATCTGCTCCTGCTCGTTGCTGGAGAAGTTGGTTCGGGTCAGCTTGGTAACGCCCTCCACCAATTCTGCGCAGGTCTGACCGAAGAGCTTGGCAATTTCATCAAAGGAAGCGTCGGTATCCTCGATACAATCGTGAAGCAACGCGCCTAAGATGGCCTCCTCGTCAAGGCCCAGCTCTACCACAATTTCCGCCACCGCCAAGGGGTGGATAACATAGGGCGAGCCGTCCTTTCGCTTTTGGTCCTTATGCTTTTCCCGGGCGTAATTTACTGCCCGGTCGATACGGTCCATATCCGTATCGGGCATATATTTTTGGATGGCTGCGCACAGCAGCGCATATCGGTTTTCAAAGGTTTCCACTTTTTTCAACTCTCTTTCACCTGCAAAAGTCTTTGCAGGGTGGGACTTAGATTCAAATCGGTTTTTTCCGCCTGGGTATTGACCCGAACGAAAATGTACTTGTGCTGACGGGTAAGGGAAATCAACTCCACATCCCGGAAAATATCCAAACAAATCAGCATTTTTTCAAGGCTGAGGGGCTTTTCCGTCCAGCGGACAATTTTTCGGCAGAGGCTCATAGGCGTTTCCCGAATCGCTCCTCTTTGGGCGGCAAGGTAGCGCCAAACGCAGACCTGGGTCTCCCGGTCGGGATATAAGTCTTCTGCGCCGGCAGGGGTGAGGTTATGGGCGTAAAACGCCCGATAATTATCCGTTTCCGGGCTGCACGTTGCTTTGCAGCTGGGGCGAATATCCACCACATTCATCTGCACGGCGCGCTCGCCCCGGTATTCGTTTACCTGGGCAGAAAATGCCACATCCACCGTATCTCCCACACCAATGCAGGCGGTTTCCGGCGTAGCGGAAAAATAGATAGCCTGAAAGCTCTGTCTGCCGCTGCGCAGACGCAGGCGCATATGCCTGCCGGTGCCTACCTGCCCGATTTTTTCCACCTCAAGGCGCTCCATCACAAAAAGGGGCTTGGGGCAGCCGGTGCCGCAGGGCTCCAGCATTTTTAAGGCGTCAATACCCGAAAGGGTCAGCATTTCCGGGGGAACAATACAATCGGCGTTCAATGCAGCCTCCGTACCGGCAGAGGCGTAGTAGCTCTCTGCCAGGCGGCACAGGGCTTCCCTGAATTTTCCAATATTTTCTCTGCGAATGGTAAAGCCGGCTGCCAGCTCGTGGCCGCCGTAGCCCTCTAAAAGATGGGCATTTTCCTTGAGCGCCGCAAACAGGTTAAAGCCTCCAAAGCTCCGGGAGCTGGCCTTTCCGTGTTCTCCGTCCAAGCAAATCAGCACCGCAGGACAGCTGTATTCCTCACTGATGCGGCTGGCAACGATGCCAACCACGCCCTGATGCCAGCTCTCCTCTGCCAAGACGATGGCCTCCGGCATTTTGTCCGCCGGGAGCATTTCGATGGCTTGGTCGTAAATCTCCGTCTCCACCTGCTGGCGCTGGCGGTTTAATTCGCACAGCTCTTCTGCTAAATTTTCGGCATAGCGCTTATCGGCTGTAAGGAACAGCTCCAGCGCCAAATGTATTTGCCCCATACGACCGGCGGCGTTAATCCGGGGGGCTAACACATAACCAACAGAAGAGGCTGTCAGCTCCGATGCCCTGCAGCCGCAGACCTTCATCAGCGCCCAAACACCTGCCCGGGGAGACTTTTGCATCTGCAAAATGCCCTCTTTGACGAACAGGCGGTTTTCCCCCTGCAAAAGCATCACATCTGCCACCGTACCCAAGCAGACCAAGTCGGCGTATTTTTCCAAAATCTTTTTTTGATTGCCGCAAAGGGCGGCTGCCAGCTTAAAGGCCACGCCTACGCCGGAGAGGTTTTTATGGGGATAGCCGCCGTCAAGACGGTGAGGGTCAATGACCGCTACCGCGTCCGGGAGGGTTTCTTTACATTCGTGGTGGTCGGTGATAATCAGGTCAATGCCCTTTTCCTTGCAAAGGAGCGCCTCCTCGATAGCGGTAATGCCGCAGTCCACCGTAATAATTAAGGTTACATTCTGTTCGTAAAGCTGCCCGATTGCTAACGCGTTGAGACCGTAGCCCTCTTCCAATCTGCCGGGGATATAAGGTACGCAGTCTGCCCCCATTTCCCGCAGGAAATCGGTCATAAGACAAGTGGCGGTAATGCCGTCCACATCATAGTCGCCAAAAACGGCAATTTTCTCACCACAGGTCAGGGCTTTACGGATTCGCTCTACCGCAGGGGTCATATCTGTAAGCAAAAAGGGGTCGGGCATAAAATCGCCGCAGCCCAAGTAGCTTTCTGCCTGCCGTTCATCGGCAATCCCCCGGGATGCCAGCACCATCGCCGTCAGCGGCGGGTATCCGACCCGAACCAAAGCATTTACATCTTCCGCCTCTATCTTTCCTACATTCCAGATTCCGTATTTCAAAGCATAACACATCCATTTTATCATTTTCTTTCTATTATAGCAAAAATGTATGGAATGCACAATAGAATTCTACATTTTTTCCGCATTTAGAATTTGGGCTAAAGCCGAAGCTGCCATTGGCGCCAAAAGCAGCCCCAAAAAGCCCCATAAGCGGTAGCCGGTGTAGATAGCAACCAAGGTTACAAGGGGGTCAAGCCCTAATTGCTTTCCCACCAATTTCGGCTCTAAAACAGCCCGTGTTGCCGCCGACAAGCCGTATAGCACCAAATAGCCCAACGCCTTGCCCCCTTCTCCCTGCAAAAGGGCAACCAGAGCGCAGGGAACAAGCACCGTACCCGTTCCCAACAGGGGAACGGCATCCACCAGCGCCACCAGCACCGCCCAAACAGGGGCATAAGGAATTTTCATCAGAAGAAAACCTATAGTGATAATACCGTAGGTGATAACGCAAAGGATAAGCTGCGCCTTCAGCCAGCCCCAAAGGGCGCTCCGCACCCGACGAAGGGAAGGAAGATAGCTTTCCTTCCATTTTTCCGGCAAGGCCTTCCACAGCATTTCCCGAAGCTTCGGCAGGCGTGCTGAAATCATAAAGCCGGCAATCAGCCCTGTGCCAATCCCCAAAATTCCATCGGGAACAACCCCTAAAACAGAGCCAATCAGCCCGGGGATGCGGTCTGCCACCCGATCCATTATCTCTGTGCCATCGCTAAAAAACCGGGTGATTGTTCCGCTGAGCAAAGGACGAAGCCCCTCCGGGGCGGAGGATGCCAAATGTGTGAGATAGTTTTGCAGCAGCTGCGCCCCATCCCGGGTGGTTTGCTGCAAATCCGGGAGCGCCCGGGTAAGCTCCCCCAGCTCCCGCACCACCACCGCACCTAAAAGCCACATAAGGGTGCATAGCGCCACCAGTACGGCGGTAACGCCCACCCCCGCTGCGGCAGGGCGGGGCAGCTTTCCCTTTTTTACACAAAAATCCACCACCGGCTCTGCGGAAAATGCCAAGGCAGTTCCTATCAAAAACGGGAGCGCCACCGGCAGCACATATCGCACCCCTAACCACAGCAGAAAGACACCTGTAAGCCCTAAGAAAATCTTATTTTCCAAAATTTTTCCCATTTCCACCGTCTCCCCTGCCCCAAAGGCTTGCAATTTGTAAAATATATGATACAATAACTCTATTCTAACCCGAAAAAACTGTCGTTTTGTACAGAATCAGGAGGCTGCACTATGGCAAACAATCCTAAGTACTTTATTGTGGAAGCATCCGCTCTTCCCGAGGTGTTTTTGAAGGTAGCAGAGGCAAAGCACCTGCTGGCCACCGGGCAGGCAGCTACTGTCAACGATGCCGCCAAGCAAACCGGCATCAGCCGGAGCGCTTTTTATAAATACCGGGATACCCTGCTCCCCTTCCAGAATATGACCAGCGGTCGGATTGTTACTTTCCAGCTTCTGATTCACGATAAGCCGGGTATGCTACAAAGTATTTTAAGCATTTTTACCGACTGTCATTCCAATATTATGACCATAAATTCCATTGTTCCTACCGACGGCTGCGCCGTTGTAACCATCTCCGCCGAGACCATTCACATTAACATTGAGCTGGAGGATTTCCTGCTGGCTTTGCGGAACACCGCAGGTGTGATTAAGGCAGAAATTTTGGCAGGCTAAAAAACAAATGGGCGTATGAAACAAAATACGCCCATTTTTCTTCACCTGTTATGTTTTTCCACATAAAATGGCACAGAGGTGATTCCTATGCGAATTGTGCAAAAATACGGCGGCTCTTCCCTGTCCAGCCTGGAAAAGGTGCAAGCTGCCGCCCAGCGGGTCAGCCAGCTTGCCCGGCAGGGTACACAGGTTGTGGTTGTGGTTTCCGCCCAGGGCGACACCACCGATGAACTGATTGAAAAGGCAAAAGAAGTCAACCCCCGTGGCTCTGTCCGGGAGATGGATGCCTATCTTTCTGCCGGAGAGCAGCTTTCCGCCTCCCTTATGGCGATGGCCTTGGGTGCGATGGGCGTGCCGGCGGTCAGCCTTTGCGGCTGGCAGGCAGGACTGCTGACCGATGATATATACGGCAACGCCCGGATTTTGGGTCTGCAAAACGACCGCATTCTCCGGG
Source organism: Faecousia sp. (assembly GCA_045646585.1). Taxonomy (GTDB): domain Bacteria; phylum Bacillota; class Clostridia; order Oscillospirales; family Oscillospiraceae; genus Faecousia. The sequence goes on from JAZRKY010000136.1 coordinate 8,048, forward strand.
AGCTGAAAAAGGATAATGTTGTGGTTGTGGCAGGCTTTCAGGGCGTAAACGCCGGGGGCAACATCACCACCTTGGGGCGTGGCGGGTCAGATACCACCGCCGTAGCCCTTGCCGCCTTCCTAAAGGCAGACCTTTGCCAGATTTTCACCGATGTGGACGGTATTTACGACCGGGACCCCCGCCGTTTCCCCGATGCCCAGCGGTTTTCGGAGATCAGCTACGAGAAAATGCTCCGGCTCATTCAAAACGGCGCTCAAGTGCTGCACGACCGATCCGTGGAGCTTGCCCGGGCGTATGACCTAAAAATCGAGGTGCTTTCCTCCGCCACCGGTGCCCCCGGCACCATTGTGGGACCTTGATAACAAAAAGGAAAGCCCCACCGGTGGCTCCGAATAAGGATGTTACCGTAGGGGCGATTCACGAATCGCCCGCAAAAGGCAAATCTCGGCAGAAGGCTTGTCCTTCTGCCGTCTTTATGTTATGATGAACTCGGTGATGAATATGGAAAATCAAATACCTGTTAGAAAACCCTTACGAATGTCCCACTATGATTACAACACACCTGGTGCATATTTTTTAACTTTCTGCACCCACGGCAGAAAGCAATTCTTATCCCGCGTCGTAGGGGCGATTCATGAATCGCCCGAAACGCAATTAACTGCTTGCGGCAAGATCGTGGAAACGGTTTTGCAAAACATCCCAGAGCATCTTCACGTGTCGATTGATCGATATGTAATTATGCCTAACCATATTCACCTTATTGCCGTAATCACAGAGGAAGATGTATTGCGGAAGATTCGTGAATCTCCTCTACGGAGTCGTTCTGTCGTATCAAAATTGATTGGATATATCAAGATGAATGCTTCTAAAGCAATCCGTCAGCATTATAGCGGTGTATCTGTATGGCAGCGGGGATATTATGACCACGTAATCCGCAACGAAACGGACTATCTGGCCTTGGTGGAGTACATTCAGACAAATCCTCTTCGTTGGGAATTGAATAAACTCTATTCAGAAAAATAGGGATACCCAATACATTTTGCAAAGCTGGCAGTTCGTGCTTTGTTGGACAATGATGCTTTTGCAAAGCAAGGTTGCCAAATCACTTATCCCATTGCCGGTGCATTTACAAAATATTTGATTGATACCTTTGGCAAGGAAAAATACCTCGCCCTTTATAAGTATACTGAAGATGACTATGAGAACTTTTTTATATCCCTCCTGAAAAATACCTTTGCAGAAATAGAAAATGCCTTCTGGCAGAAGATGCGCACAGTCGACTTTGATTCGACCGTTCTTGAGAAAATGCTGAAAGCCGAAGGGTTCTAACGAGCAGAGCAATCCCCGACAGATTTCGGTCTGTCGGGGATCATTTTGATTTATGGTGCGGCGGCGGGCGATTCGTGAATCGCCCCTACGATGGGATAACATTCTTATCCGTAGCGCGCCATAGGACTACTTTTTTAGTCCTGAAAATACTTGGAAAATACGCTGTTTTCCAGGAAAATCACATTCAGGTCAACATAGCCCGAAATGCCGTCAATTTTTCCCTTGGAGGAATACTGCCACATATCCACCCGAAATTCTGAGCGGAGATAATTCTTCTGAAAATCTGAGTACCACAGGGGGTAGCCGCCCAGCTCCTCTATGTAGAGCTTTTCTTCCACAATGTACCGGGCGCAGTAAATCATCGGGTCATAACCGGCGGCGCGGATGGTATCGCAGAAGGCTTTAACGCAATCGGTAACCCGGCGGCGAGACGCGCTGTAGGCGCGGTCGGTGCTTTTGGAATATTCCCAGTCGATGGCAAGGGGCAAATCCACATTCCAGTTTTTTACAATGTTCAGCAGGAACTTGGCTTCTTCCTTGGCTTCTGCCACCGTTTTCGCCTGAGAGTAGAAATAGAAGCCTACCTTTAATCCGGCTGCTTTTGCGCCCTTATAGTGCTTTTCGGCGTAAGAATCCACATTCAAATCCCCCGCCTTGGCGGTGCTGCGGAAGCCTGCGCGAATCATTACATAGTCAATGCCTGAGGCCTTGACCTTTGCCCAATCAATATTCTCCTGCCAGCGGGAAACATCAATACCAATGGCGGTTTTTTCCGTTTTACAGGTGATAAAATAGCCCTTTTTCACAAAGTCCGAGGACTTAAAGGGATTGGGCTCCAGCTCCGTACTGGGCGGGTCGGTGGGCTTGGGCTCCGTTGCGGGCGGGTCTGTAGGCTTAGGCTCGGTTGCAGGGGGATTTGTGGGTTTTGGCTCGGTGGGTGGTGGGGGATTTCCACTCATATCCACATAATTGAGGCAAACCCAGCCCTTATCCGTTCTGCCCCAGGGTGTGCCGTTAACGGATAATTCTTCGTAAATGGTGATTTGCATACCGTATGTATAATAGCCCACTGATTTTGCAGAAGCGCTGGGGTTTTGGCGAATATGCAAGGAGTTGGCAGTTACATATACCTTTTTCGGCGGTGTGGTGGGGGCTTCTGTGGGCGCTTCTGTAGGGGCATCGGTAGGCGCATCCGCAGGCGCGTCGGTGGGCGCATCGGTAATATCGCCTGTGGGGTCAGTCAAAACGGTGGTGTCCGTCGGCGCGCCTGTTTGGGTAGCGGCAACCTCTCCCTCAGCGTATATAGGTCCAATTATGAGCAGCGTCGCAAGGGTAATCAGTACACCAAGCTGGATTGCAGAAGCGAATATACACTGCATTCTGTAATTCAATTTCATAGCGGCGTTTTTCTCCAAGATTTCTATTTTGGGTGCAATACACTGTAAGTATAACATAAGTACCGTTTTAATGCAATCCCCTTGTAAATACATAGCAAAAGGTCGCTGTCCAAAAGGACAGCCTCCTTTTCTTTTACTTAATGACCTTCAGGAAGGAAACCACCGCCAGCACAATGCCCAGCGTGGTATAAATACCCACCAAGGTGCCCAGCACCCAAGCGGCAATACCGCCCAGCAGGGGGATGAAGCCTAAAACCTTGCAGACCACGCCGCACAGAAGGTCAATGACCAAATAAATAACAATGGCGATGACCAGCTTCTTAATATCCTCCAAGCCAAAAGACAGGGGGAAATACTTTTTCAGTTGTTCCATAAGAGAATACCTCCAAATTCGTTTTTGTTCTTTTATTATACTTTTTTCGACAGAAAAGTCAAGGTGTGGTACATTATAATCCGTCAGCGAAGCTGACACAATCATTGTCAATTGTCAACTGTCAATTACTTCTACCGCTTTTTCTTCTACCAAAAGCAGCTTTTTGTACTGCGTCATATAGGCGTTGAAGCCGGAAATATCTTCGTCCTTGGGAGACAGTACTGTGCGGTTGGTTTCGGCAAAGACCTTGTTTTCCAGATAGCTTTCCAGAGTCTCGTCATCGGCTTTTGCGCCGCAGTAGGCAGCAAGCAGCGCCATACCGTAAGGACCGCCCTCGCCGGCAGTTGCCATACAGGTAATGCTGGTGTTGCAGGCGGCAGCCATATACCGCTGACCTACCCCGGGGGTTTTGAACAGACCGCCGTGGCCGGTGAGGGAGTTGATAGCCACATTTTCCTTCTCCAGAATCTCCATACCCAAGCGGAGCGTTGCCATTGTGGAATAAAGCTGGCTGCGGAAGAAGTTAGCCAGGGTAAATTTACAGCCGGGGGTGCGAATCACCATAGGTCTGCCGGAGTCTAAGTGGGTAATGCCCTCCCCCGCCATATAGTTGCATACCAGCACGCCGCCGCAATCCGGGTCGCCCTCTAAGGACTTTTCATAGAGCTTTGTAAACAACTCCCCGTCGGTAGGCTCTGCACCGAAGAGATTTGCCGTTTCCCGCAGGACAGATGCCCAGGCGTTGGTATCGTTGGTGCAGTTATTGCAGTGTACCATCGCTACCGGCTTGCCGCTGGGGGTGGTTACCATATCAATTTCCTCATAGACCTGAGAAAGGGGCTTTTCCAGCACCACCATAGAGAAAATGGATGTACCGGCGGACACATTTCCTGTTTTTGGCGCAACGGCGTTGGTGGCAACCATACCTGTGCCGGCATCGCCCTCAGGGGGCGCAAAGGGTGTGTCTACAGGCAGTAATCCGTCAAGCATTCCTGCACCCTGCTCGGTCAAACAGCCGGCAGGCGCGCCAGCGGATAAGACTTTGGGCAAAACCTCTTCGATTTTCCAAGGCATCGCGGCAATTTCGGGGAGATTGTTAAATTTCTGAAGCATTTGGCGGTCATACTGAAGCGTTTCCGGGTCGATGGGGAACATACCCGAAGCCTCGCCCACGCCGATGGCGTTTACACCGGTGAGCATATAGTGGACATAGCCTGCCAAGGTGGTTATATGGGCGATTTTTGTAATGTGGGGCTCGCCATTTAGCACCGCCTGATAGAGGTGAGCGCTGCTCCACCGCTGGGGGATATTAAAAGCCAACAGCTCCGTAAGCGCCTTAGCTGCGGGAGCGGTGATGGTATTCTGCCAAGTGCGGAACGGCACAAGGAGATTCCATTTTTCATCAAAAGCAAGATAGCCGTGCATCATACCGGAAATGCCGGCGCAGACCACCTCTTCCCTGCCCGCAACTGTGGAAAGGGCGGTTTTCAGCCCCTCCCAAACCTTATTCAGGTCATAAGTCCAAATACCGTTTTCAAAAGAGGATGCCCAGGTATAGTCGCCGGTGGAAGCTACCTTGTGGTTTTCGTCGATGGCTACCGCCTTAATGCGGGTAGAGCCAAGCTCAATACCTAAATACCGTTTTGCCATTTTATACCCCCAAAATATCCTTCAGTTTATCCAAAAAGGCTTCCTCGCCAACGGTGTTCACTTTGAAAAACACCGCTTGGCTGCCGCCGGTGGAAATGGCGGAAATGCGGATCGGCTCGTCGGCGTTTTGGAAGAGTGTTACGCTCAGGCTCACCCGATTGCCGCCAAAATAGCTGTACCGTTCAAAAACCCGGACGCTGCACCTTGCATCACCGCTGCGGAAATCACTGCTTTCTTCCAAAGAGGCAGACAGGCTGCCTTGTAATATGCCCTTTTCGATTTTTGTAAGTAACTGGCTGAAGCTGCCGTTTACGGTATGTTCCAATTTTGCCATAATAAGTCCTCCTTTTGTTTCAGTATATCGCAAACAGACCGTTTTTTCAAGAATTATTGTAACCCTTGCCCACAAGAGTGTTTTGTGGTATGATGAAGTTACTCTATTGGGGGAGGTATCTTATGAAGAAGAAATGGCTGATTATAGGCATTTGCATCGTTATTTTGCTGTGTCTTGGGGCTGCCCTTTATTATTTCGTCCTGCAACCTAAAAACGAGCGAAACCAATGGGATGAAATGGTAGCCCAGTACCGGGAGGCAAAGTACGCCCAGTACAGACAGGAAAATGAACACTATGCAGATTTTGAGGTGGAAGTAGCCTTTTTGGGCGACAGCCTGACTGACGGCTACGACCTTAGCAAATACTACCCTCAGTACATTACCGTCAACCGCGGCATTGGGGGCGACACTACCTTTGATTTGGAAAAACGATTGCAGCTATCTGTCTATGATTTGAAGCCACAGGTAGCTGTTATGCTCATTGGCGCAAACAATTTTGACACGATGCTGCAAAATTATGAGAATATTCTAAAGGGACTGAAGGAAAATCTCCCGGACACAAAGGTGGTCTTGCTCTCCTTAACCGCTATGGGCGGCGAATACTGGGGTTCCAGAAATCAAACAGCCGCCTATAATAATGTTTCCTTAAAGCTGCTGGCAGAAAAGTACGGCTTTACCTTTGTGGATCTGTTCTCCCCCCTTTATGATGTCTCCACCGGGGAGGTCTACAAAGGCTACACCTCCGACGGCGGGCATTTCACCCACGAAGGGTATGTGGCAATTACCTCTATTATCACGCCGATATTAGAAAGTATTTTGGGCAAATGAAAAACATCCCTGCCTGTAGGCTAATGTCAATAAGACAATATGTAATGGCATTAAGGGCGGGGATTTTCTCTGCATATATTTCACCCCTTGCGGTAAACTATCGCCGGAGGGATATTATGACAGAAAAGGAATACGGAAAATTAGTAGGCGACCTTTCACCAAAGTCGCCCATTTATAAGGATTGCGCCCTTGCCTTTTTGGTAGGCGGTCTTATTTGCACCTTGGGTCAGCTGATTCAAAACGGCTATGCCGCCCTTGGTCTTGACAAAACCGACGCAGGCACAGCCACCTCAATGACACTGGTAGCCCTGTCTGCCCTGTTTACAGGACTTAGCTTATATGACGATCTTGCCAAATTTGCCGGCGCAGGCACATTGGTTCCCATCACAGGCTTTGCCAACGCCATCGCCGCCCCGGCTGTGGAATTTAAGACCGAGGGCTTCGTCTTGGGCGTAGGCGCTAAGATGTTTACCATTGCAGGCCCCGTTATTGTGTATGGTGTATCTGCTTCGGTGATTTACGGTTTTATCTATTGGTTGATACAAGTATTTTAACAAGGGTATATTTTCAAGAAAACGGCAGGGAGAATTCTTTTCTCTCTGTCGTTTTTTGCGATACTTGTTGACTTATCAACGAGTTTATACTATACTTTTACCTATAAAAAGTTCAAAAACTATCCTTCGAAAAAAGTTTTGAAAGGCATTTATAAATGACTACGGAGAAAAACAACTTGCGTTGGGTTCGTCTGGATAACGCGGCAAAAATCTACCCTGCAGCAAGACGAAAAAACTGGAGTAATGTTTTCAGGCAGTCTGTAACCCTATTTGATGATGTGGATACGCGTGTGTTAAAGTCGGCTTTAGACATTATCGTCAGGCGTTTTCCGTCGATTGCAGCCCGTTTGCGCAAAGGCGTATTTTGGTACTATTTGCAGCAGGTGGAGTCTGCTCCTGAAATCAGAGAAGAATACAGTTATCCCCTTACCTATATGAGCAAGGAGGAAATGCGCAAATGTGCATTTCGTGTAATTGTTTTTAACAACCGTATTGCTGTTGAGTTTTTCCATTCCCTGACCGACGGCACGGGCGCTTTGATTTTTCTTAAAAGCTTGGTTGCAGAGTACCTTGAACAAAGATATAATGTCGAAATTCCTTGTGAGTATGGAATTGTAGATCGCAGGGCTTTGCCCACAGAAGAAGAATTGGAAGACTGTTTTTTAAATTACGCCGGTACCGTATCTGCAAGTCGCAAGGATACAAATGCGTGGCATATGTGCGGGGAGCCTCAAAAAGACGGTTTTCTCAATCTTACTTGTTTTCGGG
>JAZRKY010000137.1:0-2756 GCA_045646585.1 Faecousia sp.
TTTTTGTTATACGGTTTCGGTCAACTAATTGAAAATAGCGATAAACTGGTAGAGCTCAACGGCGGCTCAACAAAAAAGAGTGTTTCGCAGCATACTCCATATCCCGTCAAAGTAAAAACGAATGACAGCCAATCGAGAGAGGAAAAGGCTAACGAATTGAAAAAATTAAGAGCGGCCGGCCTCATTACAGATGAGGAGTTTTTTGAAAAGATGAGTGAACTGTAAGGCGGGTGGGATAATGCAGGCTGTTCTCAGAGAAAAAATACGAAATAAGAACATATTAATCGGTGTAATCCTATTGGCAATTTCGCTCTTATGCGCTTTAATCAGAGATATAATGGACTTATCCTATTATTCCGTTAGTATCGACTTTAATGCTTTGCTTAATATGGCTTTTTGTTATGGTATTACCATTATTTTTGGACTATTTATCGTGAGAGATTTTCAAACATCCAAAGGAAAAACCTTACTCATAATTGTTTCGGTGTTACTATTAGCAAGGCAGTTATACTGGTTATGTGATGAAATTGTCTATGGCGATGTGGATACAGTAAATTATGCTGAATATGTTATTTGTATTGCCGCTTATACTTATATAACCTTTTTATCTGTTAAAGGAGCGGTGAAAACGAAACTTGCCTATATTCTGCTTGGACTGTCTGCCGTTATATCTTTTATCTACTTAACTGATATATTTGCAGATATGCAATACATTGCTGACATCGCAGACAAGGTATATCTCATAACCTATATGCTATACTACTTTACATTTGATGTTGCATTTCTTCTGATTGCTCCGAAAGCAATTAAAATAGAAAGGGTAAGGTCAGTTGAAGAGGAGCTTACAGAGCTTAAAGCGTTATTTGATAACGGAATGATTCCCGAGGAAGAATTTAAGAACAAGAGAAAAGAAATTTTAAGAAAAATGTAGAATAAAAAGAATTCGCCGCGGCAATTTGCCGCGGCGAGTATCTTTTTGTTACGCAATAGGCTCAAAGTCGGCGTATCCGTGCTTGCACAGGGGGCAGACGATGTCGTCGGGGAGGGTATCGCCCTCGTAGACCCAGCCGCAGACCTTGCAGACAAAGCCCTTTTTGCCGTCGGTTTCCGGCTGGGGCTTTACATTGTTTTGGTAGTAGGTGTAGGACATTGTCTCCTGGTTGCCCAGCACCCGGGCTTCAGAAATAGAGCAAATGAACATACCGTGAGTGCCAAGGTCAACATACTGCTCGGTTTTCAGGCTCATAAAGGCGTTGGTATGCTGAGGCAGGAAGCGCAGACCGTTATCGGAGCGCAGCTCCTCGATGCCTGCAAATTTGTCGGCGGTGCGACCGCTTTGGAAGCCGAAATTCTGGAAAACAGAGAAAGGCGCGGTAATGTCCAGACAGCACACATTCATAATGCCGGTCTGCTTAATGATATGGTGGGAGTAATTCTCCTTATTGATTGTTACGGCAACCCGATTGGGGGTATTTGTTACCTGTGTAACCGTGTTAACAATCAAACCGTTATCCTTTTTGCCGTCGTTGGAGGTTACCACATACAGACCGTAGCCAATGTTAAACAGGGCGGAAAGGTCATTTTTGTTGGCGGTATCGTCCTTGCGGGCAAGGTATTCCTGGCACAGCTCGTCGCTCATTTTCTCAATTTGCGCCCGGCTGTCCTCGCTGAGGGCGGAGAGGATTCGTACGGTGGTGTCGGTATAGCAGATGTTCTTGGCGTTTTCCAGCATTTTCCGCATCACCTTGGCAGCAAGGGGCGCCCAAGAGCCGTTTTCCATCAGCGCAACGGTGCGGTTTTGGAAATTTCGCTCGGTCAGATGGAGAATGTAATCCCGCATAAAGGGGAATACATCGGCATTATAGGTGGTGGTGGCCAGTACCAGCTTATTGTACTTGAAGGCGTCTGCCACCGCCTGGGGCAGGTCGCAGCGGGCAAGGTCGTGCAGGATGACCTTGGGGCAGCCCTTTTCGTTCAGCTTTTGGGCAAGCAGCTCCACGGCGGCTTTGGTGTTGCCGTAAACGGAGGAGTAGGCAATCACGATGCCCTCAGCTTCCGGCTGATAAGAGGACCAAAGGTCATACAGCTTCAGATAATGACCCAAATTCTCCGTCAGAATCGGTCCGTGAAGGGGGTAGATGGCGGAAATCTCCAAGGTGGAGGCTTTTTTCAGCAGCGCCTGCACCTGCGCGCCGTACTTGCCTACGATGCCGATATAGTAGCGGCGGGCTTCATCCTCCCAAGGCTCATCCCGATCCAGCGCGCCGAATTTACCGAAGCCGTCGGCAGAAAACAGCACCTTGCTATAAAGGTCGTATGTTACAATGACCTCAGGCCAGTGAACCATAGGCGCAGCTACGAAAGTAAGGGTGTGCTCGCCTAAGGGCAGAAGATCGCCTTCGCTGACCACAATGCGGCGGTCAGAAAAGTCCGTGCCAAAGAAATTCTGCATCATCGCAAAGGCCTTGGCAGAGGAAACCACAACGGTTTCGGGATAGACCTTGAGAAAATTGGCAATGTTGGCGGAGTGGTCAGGCTCCATATGCTGAATAATCAGATAATCGGGCTGACGGTCGCCCAGAACAGTGCGGATATTGTCCAGCCATTGGTGGGTGAAGTTCTTATCCACCGTGTCCATAACGGCTACCTTTTCGTCAACAATCACATAGGAATTATAGCTCATTCCGTTGGGCACAACATACTGCCCCTCAAACAGATCTACCTGATGATCGTTAACGCCTACATAGAAAAAATCT
>JAZRKY010000138.1:0-2588 GCA_045646585.1 Faecousia sp.
TGGGCAGCAGGCTTGGCTCTTTTTGGGTGGCATCGTAGTTATCTACCATATCCACCGTGTCGGAATCAATATCCCGGAACAGCTCTGCACAAATAGGATCCAGCTTTGCCTCTGTGTAACGGGATGCGGCATACGCCATATCCCGGGAGTAAACCTTACCAAAGTTACCCTTGGAGTCCACAAAGGGGTGCAAAAGGGTCTCGTTGCCCTTGGCAAGACGAACCATTGTTTCGTAAATTGCGCCATCGCCGTGGGGGTTTAATTGCATCGTTTGACCCACAATATTGGCGGATTTTACCCGTTTACTGCCCAAAAGTCCCATTTTATACATCGTATAAAGGAGCTTTCTGTGGGAGGGCTTGAAGCCGTCAATCTCCGGGATAGCCCGGGAGACGATAACCGATATAGCATAGGGCATATAGTTAATCTCCAAGGTTTCAGAGATTGCCTGCTCGGTGGTAGAGCCTACGAGACCGACTACGTGGTCGGTGTTGACCTTTTGCTTACTTTGCTCCGTTTCTTTCTTTTTTCGTGCCATATTGCACCTCTCTTAGGAAATATCGGCAAGCTCTAAATACTTAGCACCGTTTTCCGCAATAAAATTCTTTCGCTCGGACAAGTTATCACCCAAAAGGATATCAAAGTAGTGGGCTGTGCGCTCCGCATCCTCGGGCATAACCTTAATCAGCCGACGGGTTTCCGGGTTCATAGTGGTCATCCACATCATCTCCGGGTCGTTCTCACCAAGACCCTTGGAGCGCTGGATTGTGGGCTTTTTGCCCTCTAAGTCGGTACGCAGAATATGGGCTTTTTCCGCCTCATTGTAGGCAAACCAGGTCTTATCCTTATAGGTGATTTCAAACAGCGGAGACTCCGCAATATACACATAGCCATCCCGGATAAGGGTAGGACAAAGCCGATAAAGCATTGTCAGTATCAGGGTGCGGATTTGGAAGCCGTCCACATCCGCGTCGGTACAGATAACCACCTTATTCCAACGCAGGTTATCAATATCGAAGGAAGAAAGCTCCTTTGCTTTCTTGCCCTCAAGCTCAACGCCGCAGCCCAAAACCTTCATAAGGTCGGTAATAATGGGAGAGGCAAAAATCTTATTATAATCCGCTTTCAGACAGTTGAGAATCTTACCTCTAACAGGCATAATGCCCTGAAATTCCGCATTTCTGGACTGCTTAACGCTGCCCAATGCAGAGTCGCCCTCAACGATATACAGTTCTCTTTCCGCAGGGTCTTTACTGCGGCAGACAACGAATTTTTGCACACGGTTGGCAATATCAATTTTCGCAACCAAGTTCTTTTTGATATTGCTCTTGGTCTTTTCTGCGCTTTCCCGGGCGCGCTTGTTAATGAGAATCTGCTCCGCAGCCCGGTCAGCCTCCTGCTTATTCTCTAAAAACCAAACCTGAAGCTGATCCTTGAAAAATGCCGTCATAGCCTCTTGGATAAACTTGGAATTAACAGACTTTTTGGTCTGATTTTCAAAACAGCCGATAGTGGAGAAACAGTTGGTTACCAAAACAAGGCAATCCTGAATGTCCTGATAAATGATTCTATTCTCGTTTTTGGTGTACTTATTATTATCCCGCAAATATTTATCAAAGGCTGCGGTAAAGCCGGAGCGGACAGCTCTGTCGGGGCTGCCGCCGTACTCCAGCCAGGAGGAGTTGTGATAATATTCCACGTGGCTCAGCTGCTTACTGAAGCAGAAAGAGGTGGTAATCTTCAGCTTCATTTCCGGGCGGTTTTCCGCATCCCGACCCCGGCGCTCCGCCTCCCAGAAAACAGGCATAGTAAAGGCATTATCCCCTACCAGTTCCTCGATATACTGGCGGATACCGTCCTGATAGCAAAATTCCTCTTCCTCGAATTTTTTACCTACCTGGTTGCGGAACTTGAACAAAATGCCCTTGTTTACAACTGCCTGGCGGCGCAGTACATCCCGGTAATATTCTGCGGGAATGTTAATATCCGTAAAGACAAGAGGGTCGGGCTTCCAGTGAAACAGGGAGCCTGTTTTGCGGCCCCGGTCAGTGGGTTCCTTCTTAAGACCGCCCTTGTTGCGACCCTTTTCAAAGTGCAAATCATAGCGGAAGCCATCCCGACGGATGGTGGCATCAAAAAACTCTGAGGCATACTGGGTAGCGCAGGAGCCCAGGCCGTTTAAGCCTAAGGAATACTCATAGTTTTCGCCATTTTCGCCGTACTTGCCGCCGGCATACATTTCGCAGAAAACCAGCTCCCAGTTATAGCGCTTTTCCTTTTCGTTATAGTCAACAGGACAGCCTCGACCAAAGTCCTCCACCTCGACGGAAAGGTTCTCATACCGAGTAACGATAATGGTATCGCCGTGTCCTTCCCGTGCTTCGTCGATTGCGTTGGAGAGGATTTCAAACACTGCGTGCTTGCAGCCTTCCAGATCATCGGAGCCGAAAATGACCGCAGGGCGCTTACGCACGCGATCTTCGCCTTTGAGCATGGAAATGCTGGAATTACCGTATTGTTCTTGTTGCTTTTTTGTTGCCATTTTTATTACCTGCCATAATGTCAATAGTTATCCATAATAAATCTCT
>JAZRKY010000139.1:0-2894 GCA_045646585.1 Faecousia sp.
ATGGCAGACATCACCATCGGCCGCACTCTGTGCGCTCCCGATACCATTGAGCCTCTGCCCTTCGTGAAAATTTCCGATCCCACCATCGAAATGACCTTCGCCGTCAACGATTCTCCCTTTGCCGGCCGTGAGGGCAAGTTCGTCACTTCCCGTAACCTCCGTGACCGTTTGGAAAAGGAACTGCTGAAGGATGTTTCCCTCCATGTCACCGAACAGGGCACCGATGCCTTTAATGTAGCGGGCCGTGGCGAAATGCACCTGTCCATTTTGATGGAAACTATGCGCCGGGAGGGTTACGAGTTCTCCGTATCCACCCCCCGTGTGCTTACCAAGGAAATCGACGGCAAGCTTTGCGAGCCTATCGAAAGAATGGTTGCCGATGTTCCCGAGGAATGTATGGGCGCGGTTATCGAGAAAATGGGTCGCCGCAAGGGCGATTTGCTGAGTATGACCCCTATGGGCAACCGCTACAGACTTGAATTTTTAGTTCCCTCCCGTGGTCTTTTCGGCTATCGGAACGAATTTTTGACCGATACCCGTGGCGAGGGCATTATGAGCAGCGTTTTAGACTCCTATGTGCCTATGAAGGGCGAAATTGAACGGCGGCTCACCGGCTCTTTAATTGCTTTTGAGACCGGCGAAGCCTGTTCCTATGGCCTCTTTAACGCCCAGGAGCGCGGCGCGCTGTTTATCGGCGCAGGCACACCTGTGTATGCCGGTATGGTGGTTGGCATTTGCAGCCGGAACGAGGATATGACCGTCAATGTCTGCAAGAAAAAGCAGCTGACCAATATGCGCGCCTCCGGCTCTGACGAAGCTCTGCGGCTCACCTCTCCCAAGATTTTCTCCTTGGAGCAATGCCTGGAATTTTTGGCTGACGACGAGCTTTTGGAGTGTACCCCCAAGAGCCTGCGCATCCGCAAGCGGGAGCTTGACCACGCCGTCCGTATGCGCCAGCTTATGAAAAAGAGAAATCAGGAATAAAATTATAAGAGCAGACCGACCTTGGTCTGCTCTTATTTATTCATATTGGGGTTATCTGTCCTGTTCAGAAGGTAATCCACGGATACATTATGGAAATCTGCAATTTTCGTAAGAATCGTTGTAGGAATATCAATATCACCGCGCTCATAATTGCTGTAGACCCTCTGGCTGCAGTTTAATATCTCTCCCATTTTTGCTTGGGTCAGATCCTTATCTTCCCGCAAGTTTCGAATTCTTTGATACAATGGCATCCCCGCTACCTCTCGTTGCTTGTATGGGTATATTATATCTTTATATCTTTTTGTTATTGACATTTAGCGAAAAATTCGCTAAGCTATAGATAGGGTTCTGTTAGAGCCTATTAAAATGAAAGAAGGAACGATAATGAAAAAGCTTTTTTCTCTTATGCTTGTGGCAATGATGCTGCTGACCACCCTGACCGGCTGTAATGTTTTGGTCACCCTGCAGAATCTGCTGGATCCCACCGTTCCCAGCGCAACTTCGCCAACCACTGATACCAGCACAGCTTCGTCAACCACTGTTACCAGAGAAGAATTCCTCGCAGCTATGGAATGCACCAATTTCACCTCCAGCGCAGCCAACACTACCCAACAACAGTTTTGGAAGTGTACCGAGACCGCTATGCATTTTACTGATCTTGTTAATCAAGTAGTGCAATATGAAGCTTATTTTGGAACTGTCGACAACGAAAAATACCTTATTTCCAAGAATGGCGACAAATATATCGCAATTAAGCAGGACTACCCTACCATAATATTTGGTGACTATATTGTTTCTCTGTGGGAGTTCGAGGATTGCAATGCTGTTTTTGACAGCCTTGTTTACGATGAAGCTAACAAAAGCTACAAATGTGAACACGAAAAACTCACTATGGATATCCGTTTTGAAAACGGAAAGATAAAATCTGTGCACGCAGTTATGACCTTAACATCATCGGTGGTTACCTATGATTTCTACGACTTTGGCACGACTGTGATCGAGCTGCCTGAATATACCCTCGCATCTGCCGATAGCCAATAAATCCATACAAGCTGCCGCCCGTTGGGTGGCAGCTTTTTCTGTACCAATGGAAAAAGTTGTTGACTTATCCCTATATTTTGGTTATAATGGGTAAGCTGACGATTGTATCGTCGATTATTATGCGTTGCTGCGGGCATTTTGCCTGTTGAGCATATGTGATTATTAGGAGGTGTATTTATGAAGCGTACCTACCAGCCCAGCCGCCGTCATCGTTCCAAGGTTCACGGTTTCCGGCAGAGAATGGCTACCGCCAACGGTCGTAAGGTTCTTGCCCGCCGTCGTGCTAAGGGCCGTAAGGTTCTGTCTGCCTGAGTTCAGCTTTGATTGTCTGAGCCACAGCAAAAATAATCGCTCATTGCGAAAATGGGAGTCTGTGCGGGGCGAATGGGTATTCGCCCCGCCCCTTTTTTAGGGAGATAAGCTTATGAAATTCTCCAGCGCACTGAAACTGAATCATATTTTCCGCCGTCTTTACAGCACAAGCGGTCAGAACAGCCCCTTTTTGGTGCTTTACGCAAAGAAAAACCGATTAAATCAAAATCGGGTGGGCATCACCGTCAGCAAAAAGCTATGTGGCGCCGTTGTGCGAAATCGGGTACGCCGCCGTCTGCGGGAGGTCTATCGGTTACACGAAAACCGCTTTCTTCCCGGCTATGACATTGTGGTAGTTGCCCGTTCCCGGGCTGTAGAAGCATCCTTTGAGGGGCTTTCTGCCGCTTACCTTGCCGCCGCAGAAAAAGCCGGTATCCTTCGCCCGGAGGCGCAGCAATGCAAAAGCTGATGCTTTGGCTAATTCGGTTTTATCGGAAACAGATCTCTCCCAACACACCCCCTAGCTGTCGGTTCACTCCTACCTGTTCTCAATACGC
>JAZRKY010000140.1:0-8178 GCA_045646585.1 Faecousia sp.
CGGGTAACACTGGGACCCCGGGTAACGTTAATAATATGGGCTTCGATTTTGAAGCTTGCCAGGGTTTCGTTCAGACGGCGGGTATTTTCCCGCATTTCGCTCATACCGTCCCCAGCGGTATCGGCTGCGTTTTTCAGCAAATCAATAGGCGGGAAGGAATAAACCGGCTTTGCCTCCACCTCAGCGCTTGCAATCTCCTGAGCAACCTCTGCGGCGGATTCCGCTGCATCCTCGGCAGTTACTTTCTCCTTAACTGCCTTTTCCTTGGGCTGCTTGACCTTGACAGGGGTAACCTTTACAGGCTCAGCTACAGGCTCGTCATCCACATCCACATCGAAATCCAGCAGCGGCATACGGGACACGGGGTCGATTCGCATTCCCTCGCCGTAATTGGCGGCGGCTACCGGGCTTTCCACATCGTTTTCGATTTGCCGCATAATCTCGCTTGCCCGATTTCTTTTCTCCTTTTGGGGCGCAACAGGGTGCTCTACAGGGATGTATTCTTCCTCATATTCCTCTTCCTCTGCTGCCATTTGGGCGGCAAGACGGCGGTTATACTTATGCTCGATGCGCTTATTGGCAATATGATTGACTACAACCGCGGCAGGCTCTTGCCTTTCTTCCACCTCGTCCTCGTCATCTCTTGGACGGTTGCGGATGGCGCGGATAATGCTGGGAATGGTGATTTGCATAGCCGCAAGAAGTGTCAGCAGGGCAACAGGAATTAAAATTACCAAGGTTGCCTTTCCGCAAAGGAGCGCAATTAGCTGGGCAAAAATGCCACAGATAATACCGCCGGAAGAGCCTGCAACACCATCGGTATAGAGCTTGGAAAAACCGGCGAAGGTATAGTTTTGCTCTACTGTTCCCGAGAGAATATGACCGATGCTGCCGCAGACCAAGATAAAGATAAACAAACAGATGCTGCGCATACGCACAGGACGGTTTTTGGAAAAGGCGTGAATGGTAAAAAGATAAAGCATAGCAGGAATGGCTACATAAAAGCCCACCTTGCCGAAAAGACCCAGCAGCAGGTTTTCAAGGGCAACAAAGAATACACCGCCGGGCGCAAGAAAAGTCAGTAACAGTAGCGCAAAGCAAAGAAAAATGACAGTTGCAGAGAAAAAGCGGAAGGGAATCCCCCAGTTGTCCAGGCGCTCCCGGACAGAAATTCTTTCCTGTTTCTCGGGAATCATCTCTTGTTTAGCGGTCTTTTTGGTGGTGCCGCCTTTCTTTTTGGAGGTTGCGGACTTTTGCGCCGCAGTATTTATTTTTTTGTTAGCCATATGTGCCTCCTATGTGATCAAAAACAAAATAAAAATAAGCAGTGCCACGCCCCAGGCATAATAAGAAAAATCAGCAAGCCCGGAACGGTTTACAGCAAAACGGACAAGCCGAATGGATATAAGTCCGCCAATATAGGCAAATAAAGCTCCGCCGACACATAAGAAGAAGCCTAAAAGTGTCATGCTTGTTCCTGAAACAATTAACAAAATAAGGTCAAGCACCAATCGCAGTAGAAACAGCGGAATTGTGCAAAGAAGCGCCCAGGAAAGGGCATTTTGCCGGTCTGTGCCACGGACGATACCGGCAGAAGTAACCGTTCCTACAAGGGAAATTCCGGGGATAACGGAAAGGCAGCTAAATAATCCAATAAACACCGTGTCCAGTTGGGTCATACGCCGGGAGTCCTTATTTCCCTGCCGCATATTGCCGATAATAAACAAAATAACGCCGTTAACAACAAATGCAACGGACAGCCAAATCAGGGGCATAAAAAAACCCAGCAGCTTAACCACCGCATAAGTAATTCCCACGGGTATCACAGCCGATTTTACAATACGGTAATCATACCTGTGGTTTTGA
Source organism: Faecousia sp. (assembly GCA_045646585.1). Taxonomy (GTDB): domain Bacteria; phylum Bacillota; class Clostridia; order Oscillospirales; family Oscillospiraceae; genus Faecousia. Next base: position 1,867 of record JAZRKY010000140.1, read on the forward strand.
TAGGTGTGGGTTCGAGAAGCGCGTCTTTGGCGCAGGCGGCGCTGAACCATAATGCGGCGCAGCTGCCCGTTACAGGCGCTGACGACAGCTGCCAATGCACCGGCGGTAAGAATCAATCTGCACAGCGGATCCATTTCTGTACGCCCAAACAGGTGCATCAAAAGCCTCTGATGACCTGGGGCAGAGACAGGCAGAAATTCCGTAAGGCCGGAAACAAGGCCTAATATTAAGATTTGCAGCCAGTCCATTCGGTCTCCCACCTCCTGCCCATATTTAATTTATTATAACACAGCATCACAGAAATTTCCAGTATAAATGCAAAAAAATTGCCTTCTATGCCTTATCTGTCCGCTTTTTATTCTTTTCAATCATTTTGTGCAGAGCCGTAAGGGCATCATTCAGGCTTCCTAAGCGGTCAATCAGCCCGGAAGCCACCGCTTCCTTGCCATAAAGGATTGTGCCGACATCCGTTGCCATCTCCCCTGTTGCCATCATATAGCCTTCAAATTTTTCTCTGGAAATGCCGGAATTTGCTGTAACAAAGTCTGCAATTTGCTCCTGAATGCGTTGAAAATAGCGAAAGGTCTGAGGCGCGCCGATGACAAGGCCGGTCATTCGTACAGGATGGACGGTCATACTGGCAGTAGGCGTAATAAAGGACTTTTTGGTGCAGACCGCCAAGGGAATGCCGATAGAATGACCGCCCCCAAGCACCAAAGAAACTGTTGGCTTTTTCATCCCGGAAATCATCTCCGCAATAGCAAGACCTGCCTCAATATCTCCGCCGACGGTATTGAGCAAAAGCAATAATCCGTCAATTTCGTCGCTTTCCTCAATACCCGCAAGCAGGGGCAGAATATGCTCATATTTGGTGGTTTTTACATTTTCGGGGGCAACCTGATGCCCCTCAATCTGTCCAATAATGGTAAGGGTATAGACATTTCCTTTGCTGTTTTTGGACAGGTCTGCGCCTAAGTCCTTCAGGGTATCGTGTTGCTGCTCTTCATTCTTATTTTGTTCCATTTTGTACCTCCCGTTTTTTCATAGGATAACCAAATGGCGCAAAATAAATTCCCTCTTGAAACTTTTGTTTATTTATCATATAATCAAGAAAAAACTTGAAAGGAAATGACATATGCAGTTTGAATATCAGACCAGTGGCACCTGCTCCCGGGCAATCCTGTTTGAGATTGAGGACAGCAAGGTGAAAAATGTTCAGTACATCGGCGGCTGCAACGGCAATCTAAAGGGCATCGGCGCTTTGGTAGAGGGTATGGATATTGACGAGGTTATCGCTCGTTTGGAAGGCACTACCTGCGGTCCGAAAAACACCTCCTGCCCCGACCAGTTGGCAAAAGCTCTTAAAGAAGCAAAGAATTCTCTGTAAGAAGCTATTTTATGGCGCAGGCAGTCCGTCTGCGCCACTATACTTTTGGGGGCTAAATGGAAAGGTCAAAAATTACAGATTTTCTTGGACATAATGTCCATATTATAGTCGACAGACCCATTGGTTATCATCACGGAGCTGTGGTCTATCCAGTTAACTATGGCTATATTCCGGGTGTTTTTGGTGGCGACGGTGAGGAACTGGATGCGTACATAATCGGCATTAAGGAGCCTGTTGCGGAATTTGACGGTGAGGTAATTGCTGTTATCCTGCGCAAAGATGACTGTGAGGATAAGCTGGTTGTTGCGCCCGTGGGCGAGCTTTACCATCAGGCGCAGATTGCAGAAACAGTCTATTTTCAAGAACAGTATTTTGACAGTAAAATCATTTCCTGCTTTGAAAAGTCCTGCGGCGTAATTCCCTACAGGGTTATCAACAATCAACCAAAATTCCTGCTGGTTTATGAAACCTATTCCAAGTGCTGGAGCTTGCCGAAAGGACATATGGAAGCCGGTGAAACCGAAGAACAGACCGCTTTGCGGGAGCTTTTCGAGGAAACAGGGCTGGTGGCAAGGTTGGACACAAGCCGCTGTGCGACTATTGAATATCCCATATCTCAGGTTAGGCGAAAACAGGTCGTTTTCTATCTTGGTGAAGTCAGCGGAGAACCGAGAGTCAAAGACAGTGAGATTGAGAATTACAAATGGGTAACAGCCGATGAATTAAGGGATTATTTGTTCCCGGACACTGTAGAAGCCTGCGCATCCATACTGATGTAAATTACTAACACGGAGAAAATTTATGGTCATTGGAATTTTTGGAGAGAGCTGCACCGGCAAGTCATCCTTAGCTAAAAAGATAGCCGACAGCCTTCCTTGCGAAATATTTACCGGCAAGGACTATTTACGCCTTGCCAAAAACGAAAATGATGCAAAAGTGATGTTTCAAAAGAAACTAATTGCTGCTGTAGACGGTGAGACAATAATCTATGTGATTTCTGAAAGAGAACATCTTGCACTATTGCCCGATGAGGCATTTCGTATCCTTGTAACTGCGGATTTGGAACGAATCAAATCCCGATTTGCTAAGCGCATGGGTGGAAATCTGCCTGCGCCTGTGGCAACAATGCTGGAAAGGAAGCACGGCTGCTTTGATTCACAGCCTTACGATTTGCATATTATTTCGGGTGAGTACAATTTGGATGCTGTAGTTAAGCAGATTTCAGAGATATTAAACGAAAAATAGAACCGACCACCTAAATTCAAGATGGTCGGTTTTTTTATAAGGATTTTTACCCAATCATTACAAGTGAGTTGAACTTTACGCATACACTTATTATTTAAATTGCCGCATCCAACATATTTTCAATAAAAATTCCATAACCCCGCGCGGGATCTTTCACCAGTACATGGGACATCGCGCCAACCAATTTCCCGTCCTGGACGACGGGACTGCCGCTCACGAGTGATTTTCATTAGGGACAATCTTTTCCGGCCTCATTTGCGCATTTCAAGACCTTATAAAAATGCACAATGTCGTGTCCCAAGGCGATCACCTCAATCAGGTCTAAATTCAGATTAAGCGCTCTGCCGATGGTGCGGGCAATCCGGGAGACGAGCTGGACGTGCAGGTTGCGGCGGATAATGTCATCGTTGTGAATAAGAGAAAAAAACTGGGTTTTATCGGTATAGCGATTATAATATGGGCTATACATAATGCAATCAATGTCTTTTGCAAAATTGGGTCGCCAAATCTGAGAATGTTTATCTTGTTCAAACCGACGAATTGCCTTATCATCTGAGCAAGAAAAATCTTGATAGGTTCTACTGTTTTTTCTTGCTCCATACGGGCAGACAATGTAGCCGACAGTTCATTTTTAGCCATACTGAAAACCTCCTCTTTTATGATTATCACAAATTAGTAAAATTGCAAGAAAAATAGGCGGAAAGAATCCGCCTACCCTTAATTATATTTTGCCAGTTTCAAAGCTTGAAACTAACACATAAGTAAACTGATAAGGCCGAATAAAACTAAACCCGTCCGATAGACCAAATGCGTCTAAATCTTCCAGACCAGTATCGTTTGGGCAAAACAAGAACGGTTTTGCTATTGGGTGAAGCTAAAACGGGCAGAAAACCGCTGCTTAATCTGCCCAACGGCAACAGTTTTCTAAAAATCAGTACGGGAATAAGCTGTATTGCAACAGGTTGTCCTTCGTGCTCTGTATGAATAACAAAAGAAGTTCTGTCGTATTCGTTGGTGATACACTTGGCGATTTTTCGATACTCATCGGGGATGGTTTCCTCTGGTTTATTCTTATAGGAATATAATTTCATTGCCATATTCGAAAGAATATAGGGGTTTTCTAACACCAGTGGGTCTGTGGAATATACAATTTGAGCAGGGTAATCTCCGTGAGGGAAAAACTTAAAAAGCAACTCATTAGCCTGAACGATATACGCCAATGCAACCTTTCCTTCTTTAAGCAAAACATATTTGTCTTTGAAAACCCTTCCTATGGGATCTCTGGGGTTAAGCCATTTGGGGGCATAAATCTCAACATTATGCAACGGTTTTTTGTCGTAGCGTTCACGCATGGCATTCAATTCCTCTTTTAGCAACATTCTTCACACCGCCTTTTCTTTTATTATATCACAAGGCGGCATAGCATTGCAAGAAAAAAGCGGGCGGTTAGTAACCGCCCCTACATTGGAAATGCGGGTCGTTCGGGTATATTGGCAGATGCACAAATCAACCCTGCTATTTTGCAATACCGTCGACAATTTGACGCATTTCTTTCTCACTGTGTGCATTATGCGCCTTTCGCAAAATATCCTGCCTCTCCTCTTCTGTCATAGAACTGTAGACATTCAGCGCAAAAGGATTCATAGACAGCGCCATTCCAAAGCCGACGGGAACCTTATAATAATTCATTATTCCCCTCCTTTATGCTGCAGCATTTAACATATTTTCGATAAAAATTCCATAACCACGAGTCGGGTCATTTACAAGAACATGGGTTACTGCACCAATGAGTTTTCCGTCTTGAATAATCGGACTACCAGACATACCTTGTACAATGCCGCCGGTAGCCTCCAATAATTTTGCATCGGTAATTTTTATAAGCATATTACGACCGCATTCTTTAGAGCCGGGATAGATTTTCAAAATCTCCACAGAATATTCCTGCACCTCTTCGCCGGAAACATTGGAAAGTATCTTTGCGCTTCCTGTGTGTATTTCATTACTATCCGCAACGGGTATCCGTTCGCCTTGCCACCCGGATACTACCTTACCGAAAATGCCCTGCTCCACATTTTTCTCAATCGTGCCGATAGGTGTTTTATCCCGCAGAGTACCAAGTAACTGTCCCGGATCGCCCGCCTTGCCTTTTACGACAGATAAAACCGCCGCGCGATACAATTTACCGTCTCCAACAGGAACAAGCTTTCCATCCCCTGTATTGACACCGTGTCCCAATGCGCCATAGGCGCCGGTTTCCGGATCATACCAGGTAATCGTTCCCACGCCGGAAACGCCTTGTTTTAGATATACACCCAATCTCGGCCCATCATCTGTGATGACGGGCAGCAGCTTTGCGCTTTTTGTTTTGCCGTCCCGAACATATCTTATTTCAACCTGACCTTCCGTTGCCTCCAGAATTTTTGTAATATCCCCTGCATTTGTAATCGTTCTGCCATTTATATTGATTAGTTTATCTCCAACCTGAAGTCCTGCGTTTCTTGCGCCTGCGCCAATAACATCGTCAAAGCCTGCAATCACTGTTCCACCGTCTCCGATATGCAAACCAACAACCTGCCCAACAGGCACAAGGGCATCTGCAGCAAACACACCAAACGGCACGACAGAAATCAGCAATATGAATACAAAAACGGATATGAATACTCTTTTCATTATTTACGCCCCCTTTAATCTCTGCGTGCTTAATATTCCTCGTTGGCAAAGGAGATAACCTATGCAAATGTCGAAAAATGAGGTGGTATCTGTAAATTTTCCCGCGAACTGTAAACTCGTTTAACTTAAATTAAATAAATGATATTTTTTGTTTCATTTACCTATTGACAAAGTAGGTAAGTGATGCTATATTACCTACGAAATTTATAGGCAATTATTCTTTGGAGGAAATTTATGCGAGTTTATGCTGATAACGCCGCAACAACAAAAATGAGCGAAATTGCGATTGCGGCAATGACAGATTGTTATAATAATTACTACGGTAACCCTTCCAGTCTGCATTCTGTAGGACAGGAAGCAAAGGAAAAATTAGAGGAAGCAAGAGCTAAGGTGGCCACCTGCCTTGGCTGCGAGCCCCGTGAGGTTTATTTCACCTCCGGCGGCAGCGAAGCGGATAATCAGGCGATTATCTCTGCTGCCCGGCTTGGCGCAAAAAAGGGCAAAAAGCACATTATTTCCACTGCATTTGAGCATCACGCCGTATTGCACACCCTCAATAAGCTGGAAAAAGAAGGCTTCGAAATTACTCTTTTAGATGTTCGCAATAACCACAATATTACCGCCCAGCAGGTAAAGGATGCCATCCGTGAAGATACCTGTTTAGTTACGCTAATGTATGCCAATAACGAAATCGGTTCTATCCTTCCCATTTCTGAGATTGGCGCTATTTGCAAGGAAGCAGGCGTTCTCTTCCATACGGATGCCGTTCAGGCTGCCGGGCATCTGCACATCAATGTAAAGGAACAAAACATTGATATGCTTAGCCTTGCTGCTCACAAATTCTGCGGTCCTAAGGGCGTTGGCGTATTGTACGCCCGCCGCGGTATTGCCCTGCAAAACCTTATCGAGGGCGGTGCGCAGGAGCGAGGCAAGCGCGGTGGTACGGAAAATCTGCCCGGCATTTGCGGTCTTGCTGCCGCATTGGAGGATGCTTGCGCAAATATCGATGA